>VBLN01000022.1:0-18070 GCA_005878685.1 Deltaproteobacteria bacterium
ACCATCGGGCTAAAGTGATGTTCGTCGGGGAAGGGCCGGGCAGAGACGAAGATCTGCAAGGAGAGCCGTTTGTCGGTCGCGCAGGACAGCTCTTGACTGATATTATCACCAAGGGCATGGGCCTGAAGAGAAGCGACGTCTACATTGCCAACGTTGTCAAATGTCGCCCGCCAGAGAACCGCAACCCGGAGCCCGACGAAGTCGAGTCATGCGAGCCTTTTCTGAAAAAGCAGATTGATTTGATAAGGCCGAAGGTCATTGTTGCGTTGGGTAAATTTGCGGTCCAAAGCTTACTGAAGAGTAAAGTTCCTATTACCCGCTTGCGCGGAGTCTGGCAAGATTACCACGGGATTAAGCTGATGCCGACCTTTCATCCGGCATATCTTTTACGGAACCCAGGAGATAAGAAATTTGTTTGGGAAGATATCAAGAAAGTCATTCGAGAGCTTAAATAGTCTTCTGCTTAAGGGCGGGTTGCTCCTGGCCCTGATTGTAGTTGGGCTTCCGCTGTTGGCCGCGGTGAAAAGCTCTTCCGAGCCCCACGTGGATCTCATTTCGATTGACGGGGGAATCAATCCAGCCGTGGACGACTTTATTCGGGAGAGCCTCTCGCGGGCCCGTGCGAGCGGGGCCAAGGCTTTGATTATTCAGCTCGATACCCCTGGCGGGCTTTTGACCTCGACCCGATCCATCGTAAAGGAAATTTTGGGAGCGCCGGTTCCAGTGATGGTGTACGTGGCGCCGAGCGGTGCGGGCGCGGGCTCGGCCGGAGTCTTTATTACTTTGTCGGGTCACATTGCGGCGATGGCTCCGGGCACCAATATCGGCGCGGCCCACCCGGTAGCCGGCTCGGGGCAAGAGGTCAAAGGGGTGATGGGGGAAAAGATCGAGAATTTTACGGCTTCTTTCAGCGAAGCGATCGCGCAAAAGCGGGGACGCAATGCTGAGTGGGCGATTCAAGCGGTGCGCCGAAGTGTCTCCATAACTGAAAAGGAGGCCCTGAAAAAAAACGTCATCGACATCGTAGCCAAGGACATCGATGACCTTTTGCGGCAAGCGGATGGGAAGAAAGTAGACGTGGATGGCCGTGAGGTTGTGCTCTCGGTGAAGAACGCTCACGTCGAACGGTTTGAAATGGGGCTCAAGCAGAAAATTATCAATACCCTGTCGGACCCCAATATCGCCTATCTGTTGCTCATGGCAGGAATCTTGGGTCTCTATATGGAATTTTCCCATCCGGGCGTTATTTTCCCGGGCGTAGCGGGGATGATCTCGCTTCTTTTGGCCTTTACTTCTTTCCAGATTCTTCCTATCAATTACGCTGGCCTGCTCTTCATTATCCTTGGAATTTCGCTCCTGATCGGCGAGGCCTTTCTTCCCAGCTTTGGGACTCTAGGAATTGGTGGCGCGATTTCGCTCGCGTTTGGGTCGCTTCTTCTATTCGACACCCAGAGTTCGGATTTGGCTGTGGACCGCTCTATTGTCTTTGCCGCCGTCGGCACCCTGAGCGCTTTCATGTTGATCGTCGGGTATCTCGTTGTCAAGTCGCAGCAGCGAAAGCCAACCCTAGGTTCCGAGGGTTTGATAGGGGAGATCGGAGAAGTGAGGGCGGCGCTCAATCCTGCTGGGAAGGTTTTTGTCCATGGCGAGTATTGGAACGCGAGGGGTGAGGAGGAGATCGGCGTGGATGAAAGAGTAGAGGTGGTGGGGGTTGACGGCATGTGTCTCAAGGTGAGAAGGGTGTCAGGAGGGCAGTCAGGGAGCTGAAAGAGGAGGAAGCTATGTTAGGTTTCGGACCGCCAGCTACAGTTCTGATCATTGCCGTTGTCTTGCTGATCAGCGGAATCAAGATTCTAAGGGAATACGAAAGGGGGGTGATCTTTCGGCTGGGGCGAATGGTTGAATCACGCGGCCCCGGGATCATCTATGTCATTCCGGCCATCGAGAAGATGGTCCGTATGGATCTTCGCACGGTCACAATGGACGTTCCTCCTCAGGACGTGATCACGCGAGATAACGTCTCAGTAAAGGTCAATGCGGTTCTCTATTTCAGGGTCTTGGAGCCCAATCGCGCCATTCGGGAGGTGGAGAACTATCTCTTTGCCACTTCCCAGCAGGCCCAGACGACACTACGGAGCGTCTGCGGAGAATGCCAATTGGATGAACTGCTCGCCGAGCGCGAGAAGATCAACGCGCAGGTTCAGACCATCATCGACCAGCACACCGATCCGTGGGGCATCAAGGTCAGCCAGGTGGCCATCAAGCACATCGATCTCCCCCAGGAGATGCAGCGGGCGATGGCCAAGCAGGCGGAGGCGGAGAGGGAACGACGGGCCAAGGTCATTCACGCTGAGGGAGAATTTCAGGCCTCACAGAAGCTGGCGGATGCGGCCGAGGTCATTGCGAAGCAGCCTATAGCCTTGCAGCTCCGTTTTCTCCAGAGTCTCGTAGAGGTGGCCTCGGAGAAGAACTCGACAACCATCTTTCCGGTGCCTTTTCTCAAAAAAACCGAGACCTAGGTGGCAGAGATTTAAGAGAATTGGACCTTTCATTTTAGTTCTCACTCTCCCAGTTCCTGACTCTATTATTTGCAGTATGAAGCTGAAAGAGTTCATGTATGAGCTCCCGCAAGCTTTGATTGCAGCGCGTCCGACTGAAGATCGGTCAGCGGCCCGCCTCATGATGGTGCGAAGGCAGACGGGAGAGCTCGTGCACAGTCGCTTTTCTGCCCTTGGAGAGTTTCTCGACCCGGGCGACCTTCTGGTTTTGAACGACACCCGGGTTTTTCCGGCGCGCCTCTGGGCGAGGAAAGAGAGTGGCGGGGAAGTCGAGGTCCTGCTGATCGAACCCTACCCGCATGAACGCCATCACTGGATCGCGCTGCTGAACGTGGCGAAGAAACCTCACGTCGGCAGCCGGCTCATCTTTTCCGACGCGGTGGATGCGGAGGTGATCGGAGACCTCGGCAAGGGGCGCTACGGGGTGAGGTTTCATTATCCCGGCGAGACGACTGAGTTGCTCCAAGAACTGGGCGAGCCTCCGCTTCCCCCTTATATTCAGCGGACCCGGGATGTGACGGATCTCGATTGGGAGCGCTATCAAACCGTCTATGCAGTTCACCCGGGCGCTATCGCCGCGCCGACCGCGGGGTTTCACTTCACGTCGGAACTTTTGGAAGAGTTGACCGCCAAAGGTGTGGGCAGGACATTCATAACGCTGCACGTAGGGCCCGCGACCTTCAGCCCGGTGCGAGAGGAAGTCGTAGAGAGACATCGCATGGAGGGTGAGCGATACGTACTTGGAGCCGATGCGGCCGCAAAGATAAGTCAAGCAAAAGAGAACGGAAAAAGGGTGATCGCCGTAGGTTCGACGACAACGCGGACTCTGGAGTGGGTCGACCGGCGTAGAGGGAAAGTGGAGGCGGATGAAGGGATCGCGCGCCTTTTTATTCATCCGGGAGAGCCGTTCCGAGTCATCGACGCGCTCATTACCAATTTTCACTTGCCCTGCTCTACCCCGCTGGTCTTAGTCGCTGCCTTTGCAGGGTTGGAGCTGATTCGTCGCGCGTATCAGGAAGCGATCCGGTTGCAGTATCGATTCTACAGCTATGGCGACGCGATGCTGATTTTATAACATTCAGCGGCCAGCGATCAGCCTTCAGCATAGGGAGAGAGAGCTGAAAGCTGACTGCTGATAGCTGAAAGCTTTGATGGAATGGCTTTCAAATTCACCGTTGTCAAAAAAGACTCAACCTCCGGAGCGCGTCTGGGTCGTCTTGACACTGCCCATGGAGTCGTGGAGACCCCGGCTTTTATGGCGGTCGGGACTCAGGCCAGCGTCAAGGCCGTGACCCCGAGGGATCTTGACGAGATAGGTTGCCAGATCGTTCTGGCAAATACCTACCATCTCTATCTTCGTCCTGGGATCAAGGTCATTCGTGACTTGGGCGGACTGCACCGCTTCATGGGGTGGCCAAAGCCGATCTTGACCGACAGCGGCGGCTACCAGGTCTTTAGTTTAGGAGCGCTGAGAAAAATTACCGAGGAAGGGGTTCAATTCCAGTCGCACCTAGACGGATCGAGCCATCTCCTCACGCCCGAGAAAGTCGTGGAGGTCCAGGAGGAGCTGGGGCCCCATCCTTCAAGCCGGGAGTATGTCCGGGCTTCGACTGAACGCACGATTCGATGGGCTGAGCGCTCGTTAAGAGCGCATCAAAGAAGCGACCGGGCCTTGTTCGGTATCATTCAGGGAGGAATGTACCAAGACTTTCGCGAGCAATGCGTCAAAACGATGGTCGCCATGCCATTTGACGGCTTCGCTGTGGGTGGACTGGGGGTCAACGAGGGGGAGGAAACTCTCAACAGGATCGGTGAATTCACTGCCGCTCTCCTGCCTGAGGAGCGGCCCCGTTATCTCATGGGCGTGGGCAGGCCGGAAGATCTGATCTTTGCCGCGCGCCGCGGTTATGACCTGTTCGACTGCGTTCTTCCCACCCGCAATGCCAGGACCGGCACACTTTTTACTTCCGGCGGGAAGATGAGCATCAAGCGATCCGAATTTGCCAGGGATCCTCGCCCGGTGGATGAGAGTTGCGATTGTTACTGTTGCCGCCATTTCTCCCGCGCCTATCTGCGGCACCTTTACATCGCCGGCGAGATTCTCGCCGCCCAGCTCCAGACGCTTCATAACCTCTATTTTTATCATCGTCTCATGGAGAGGCTCCGTCAGGCGATTCGTGAGGACAAGACTGAGCTTTGGTCACTGGATTCCGGATTCGGTATTCAACATTCGCCATAGGAGGAACTATGTGGGAGCTGGCTTACGCTCAGACAGCCCAGTCGCCATCAGGGCCCAGTGGGCTATTGAGTTTTATTCCCCTTGTCTTGGTCTTCGCGGTTTTTTACCTGCTCTTGATCTTGCCGCAGCAAAGAAAAGCCAAGGAACACCGGGAGATGCTGGAGAAGCTTAAAAAAAATGACGAAGTGATGACTACGGGAGGAATTTACGGTAAGGTGATAGCCCTGACCGATACGGTGGTGACCCTGGAAGTGGCGCCGAATGTGCGGATTAGGGTGCACCGGCCGCAGATCTCCGCGCTGATCAAGATAGAAAAGGCTTCCACCAAAGAAATTAAGGAGCAATGACATGCAACGGGGTGTTCTCATTCGCCTAACGATCTTCCTGGTTCTAACCTTTGCCGCGCTTCTTTATCTGACGCCCACTTTTGTGAGCGCGCTTCCCTCCTGGTGGGGCGAGTACTTTCCGACTGACCGCATTCACCTTGGATTGGACCTCCAAGGTGGAAGTCACTTGGTCTTGGAGGTGAAGGTAGACAAGGCAGTGGAAAACACATTGGAGCGAATCAAAGGAGAACTGAACACTCTTCTCAAGGAAAAAGGAGTCGTCCCTAGCGCGGTAGAAAGAGTCCAGGGAAGCCGAATCGAGCTCAAAGTTCCTTCTGCGAGCGGTGACAATGTCCGATCCCTTCTCAGGAGCGAATTTCCTAATCTTGTGGTTGTAAGCACTCGGTCAGGGCAAGGGACTATGGATTTTGTGCTCGGGTTTCAAGAGAAAGAATTACGTTCTCTTAAAGATACTGCGGTGGATCAATCTCTCGAGACCATCCGTAACCGCATTGATCAATTTGGCGTGAGCGAGCCGATCATTCAGCGCCAGGGAGATCAGAACATCCTCGTGCAGTTGCCGGGCATCCAGGATCCGGAGAGGGCCAAAGAGATCATCGGCAAGACAGCGTTGCTCGAATTCAAGCTGCTCGATGAGACTCATAATGTGGAAGAAGCCTTGCGCAACGGACCTCCTCCTGGAACGCAGATTCTCTATGGTTACGCGTCGAAGGGAGACGGTGGCGTAGGGAAGGAGCAGGTGCCGTATCTTGTCGAAGCTCGAACTTTAATGACCGGAGAATACATTTCGGACGCCCGCGTGCGTCCCAGCTCCCGCTTGGAAGGTCCCTATGTGGAGTTGATCCTAAGCTCCAGCGGCGCAAGGCTCTTTGAACGGATCACGGCAGAGAATGTCAAGCGACGGCTGGCTATTATCCTTGACAACCGCGTCTATTCAGCGCCGGTCATTCAGGAGCGGATTGGAGGAGGAAGGGCTTCGATCACGGGCAGCTTCGAGATCAGGGAGGCTCGGGATCTTTCGATCGTCCTCCGGGCCGGCGCCCTGCCCGCGCCGGTAGAGATTGTGGAAGAGCGGACGGTAGGACCCTCCTTGGGACGCGATTCGATCAATCAGGGAGTGACCTCTTTCATCGTCGGCGGCTCGCTCGTCATCCTGTTCATGGCGGCCTATTACAAAGGTGCGGGTCTACTCGCCGATGCGGCTCTGCTATTTAACATTCTCTTCTTATTGGCTGTCCTGGCGGGATTCAAGGCGGTCTTGACCCTCCCCGGAATCGCCGGGATCGTGCTCACCATGGGCATGGCGGTCGACGCCAACGTGCTTATCAATGAGCGCATTCGGGAGGAGTTGAGAGCAGGGCGGCCTCCGCGGTCAGAGGTGGAGGCGGGATACGAACGGGCCCTGCCCGCCATTTTGGATTCCAACATTACCACCTTTCTTTCCGGCGTGATTCTCTTCCAGTTCGGTACGGGCCCGGTCAAAGGATTCGCCGTGACGCTTTGCGTCGGAATTTTGACGACAATCATAACGGCGGTTTACTTGACGCGAGTCTATTACGACTACCGCATGGCGGCGAGAAAATTGACCCGCATCAGCGTTTGAAAGGCATACGATGGAAATCATCAAACCCGGTACCAAGATTCCATTTACCCGCTACCGCTACATCGCGATCTTTCTCTCGACCGCGGTAAATGTCGCGGTCATCGTTTTGCTCTTGGTCAAAGGCCCTATCCTCGGAGTTGACTTTGCCGGCGGGACGGTATTGCAGCTCAAATTTCAGCAAAAAGTCACCATCCCCGAGCTTCGCGCGGCGCTGTCTGGGTTGGGTATGGAAAACAACGTCGTTCAGGATTTCGGCCAGGAGGGTTCTAACGAGTTCCTAATCCGGCTGGATAAGACGTCGGTGCAGCTTAGTGACCTGGGGGAGAGGGTGCGAAAAGGGCTGGGTCAGAAGTTCGGCGCGGACAAGTTTGAGATCCGCAGGAACGAGTCCGTCGGGCCGAAAGTGGGCGAGGATCTGCGGCGGCAGGGGACATGGTCCGTGGTCGCGGCGACGGTCATGATGGGGGTCTACATCTGGGTCCGTTTCGGCGCGAGCTTCGGCTCCCGGTTCGGCCTTCACTTCGGTCTCGGAGCCGTCATCGCTCTGATCCACGACGTCTTGGTCACGATTGGCGCCCTCATGCTCGCCCATTATGAATTTGACCTCACTATCGTGGCCGCGCTGCTCACCATTGTTGGGTTTTCCGTGAATGATACGGTCATCGTCTGCGACCGCATTCGCGAGAACATGCGCAAGATCCGCCGGGAGAGTCTGGAATCCATCATCAATCTGAGCATCAATGAGACCCTCAGCCGAACCATTATCACCACCGGGACGGCGATCCTGGTGCTTTTGGGCCTGTTCGTGTTGGGTGGAGGTGTGATTCGTCCATTCGCCTTTGCCCTCCTCATCGGCTTTTTCTCAGGTGTCTATTCGACCATCTTTATCGCCAGTCCAGTGATTCTTCTTTGGGAAAAGGGGAAGAAAAGTTAGCAATCATTTTGAGTTCTTAATTTTGAATGTTGAATTCAAGACTCAAAATTCAACACTATTCAAATTATGCAAAAGCGGTGGGTTCTAAGAGAGGCCGATGAGCGATGCGTCTCTCTTCTCTCCGAGACGCTCAATGTTCAGCCTCTGGTGGCCAGAATCCTGGTTCACCGTGGTCTTGCAGAACCGGAGGTGGCCAGACGTTTTCTCTCCTCCAGCTTGCGTTCGGATCTTCCCTCTCCGTTTCTGATGGCGGGCATGGAAAAGGCCGTGGAGCGGCTGGCGGGTGCCATAGAGCGCAAAGAGCTGATCTGCGTCTGGGGCGACTATGATGTCGATGGTACAACCGGCACTGCAGCGCTGGTTTCATTTTTAAAAAGCGTCGGCTGCAATGCTAGCTATTATGTCCCTCATAGGATCAATGAAGGCTATGGGCTAAACGCCGAAGCTTTAACGGTGTTACACGGGCAGGGGGTCCGAGTCGTCGTGAGTGTCGACTGCGGGGTCTCGAATTATAAAGAGGTAGAACTCGCCCAGGACTTGGGGATCGATGTGGTGATCGTGGATCATCACGAGCCGCCACAAGTTCTTCCTCCTGCAGTTGCGATCTTAAACCCTCATCAGCTCGATTGTCCCTTTCCCGACAAGGGACTCTGCGGCGCAGGTCTGGCTTTTTATCTGATTATCGGACTTCGCGCGAAACTGCGTGAAATGGGCTGGTTCAACCAATCTGAAACTCCGGATATTCGCCGCTATCTGGATATTGTCACTCTGGGTACGATTGCGGACATGGTTCCTTTAAAAGGAGTCAACCGGGTTTTAGCACGGCGTGGGCTTGAAGAGCTGGGCGGCTCCACGCGGCCTGGTATCCTGGCGCTGAAGCGGGTCGCGGGAATCGCTGAAGGGGCGATCGGCGTCGGATAAGTGGCATTTCGGCTCGGTCCCAGAATCAATGCCGCGGGAAGGATGGATGCCGGGCTCAAGGTGGTGGAGATGCTGACTACCGATTCGAGTGACATCGCGCTTCGGATCGCGCAGGAACTCGATGAGCATAACCGCGAAAGACAGGCGATGGAAGCTCGGGTTCTGGAAAAGGCTCTGGCGCAAGTGGGTACGGAACTTGGAGACCGCTATTCCATTGTCCTGGGTGAAGAAGGGTGGCATCCAGGGGTTTTGGGAATTGTGGCCTCGCGGATCGTCGAGAAGTTTCATCGGCCGACTGTGGTCGTTGGGTTCAGTCAAGGGGAAGGAAAAGGCTCGGCGCGGAGCATCCGGGGCTTTCACATGGTCGAGGGGCTGCGGCGCTGCGCGGACTGTTTGGAAAAATTTGGCGGTCACGAATACGCCGGAGGGTTGAGTGTACGGGAAGTGAAATTCCCATCCTTCATGGAACGGTTTGAAGAAACGGCCCGGGCCTTTCTGACTCGCGAGGATCTTGAGCCGATCATCGATGTGGATGCGCTGCTAGATTTTTCCCAGATCGGTCTGCCATTATTTCGACAGCTCGAAGCCCTTCAACCTTTTGGCGTCGGAAATCCCGAACCGCTCCTGATGACGCAGGCGGTTGAGGTTTGTGAACGAAGGGATTTCACCGGCGGATCTCGCTTCCGACTCCGCCAGGCCGGTCGGACCCTCAGTTGGAACCTCGGCTCATGAGTCTGGAGAAGGGATTTCCTCGCGACCCGATACCCTAAGCTCGTTGCTAGTTCTTGGGGCCAAGGCCGATGTGATCTATCGCCTATGCGAGAACAAATGGGATGGCACCACGGCCATGGAACTTAAAATCGTCGACGCCAGGTGTTCGGCCGGAAGTTAAGCCGGGTCTCCTTTAGGAAGGAGAGTCGCATATCTGGCCGCCTCGGCGCCGGACAGACGGCCGAAGACGGCACCGGCCATGAGCCCGGAGGCCCCAGGATAGTTGTAATAAAAAAGTCCACCAACCAGCTCGCCTGCCCCATAGAGACCTGGAATGAGGCGGCTTTCCATATCCAAGACCTCTCCCCTTGGGGTGATTCGCAGCCCGCCGAAAGTAAAGGTGATCCCTGTCGTGACAGCGAATCCCACAAAAGGAGGCGCATCGATCGGCAGCGCCCAATTCGTTTTAGGGGGAGAAACTCCCTTCGTCCTCTTTCCATCTAGAATGGCTGGGTTAAACTCACCCGGTTGGACCCCAGCATTGAACTCTCGGATGGTACGAACGAGACCTTCCACATTGATCTCGAGCTTCTTGGCAAGCTCCTCGATGGTGGAAGCCTCGGCCCTTGTGACTTCGCGGATGCGATACTCTTCGCGCAGGAGTCCCACGACCTTTGAATCGAAGATCTGAAAAGCGACGCGCTGCGGTTGAGTGAGGATGCGGCGTCCGTATTCGGCATATGTATAATTGCGGAAGTCGGCCCCTTCGTCGAGAAACCGCTCGCCTTTAATGTTCACGACGATTCCCAGAGGGTAGGAATGCTTTTGAAAGAGTTCGCCTACCTTGCGGTCGCCATGGGGAGGCGCGTTTAGATCCCAGGCGACGGCATGACACGAGCTCCAATGGCCAAAGGGTTGGGCGCCGATGTCGAGGGCCATCTTGATCCCATCGCCGGTGTTGTAGGGTGTGCCGCGGACTTTAGCGAGCTCCCAGTCCTTACCCAAGTAGCGGCAGCGCCACTCGGCGTTGGCCTCGAATCCTCCCGAAGCTAGCACGATCGCCGAGGTATCGACCTCGTAGAAACCTTGAGCTCCTCGAATCTCGATCCCAGCGATGCTGCCATCGCTGGCCATGAGCAACCGCGTTGCCTTCGAGCCATAGCGGATTTCAACCCCGTCTTTGACTGCGCGTTCGAAAAGAACGCCAACGAGTCCCGCTCCGGCTCCGACCGCTTCGACAACTAGCCCGCCCCAGAACCTGAACTTTTCTCTTACGCGGAAGGCTTGGCGGCCGAAGGCCAGGGTCCATCGCACGCCCTGATCCCGCAGCCACTGCATGGTGGGAAAGGACTCGCGGATCAGTGTCAAGGCGAGATCGGCATCCGTCAAGTACTCGGTGATTCGCAGCATATCGTTGTAGAACTGGTCCTCGGTGTAGGGCTCGACCTCAATGGAGTGAAGCTCTTCTTCGGACAGGTCGGGGATCAAACTTTTAATGTCGTCAAGGCCACGGAAGGCAAAGCGTAAAATGCCACCGGTAAAAAACGAATTTCCGCCGCGCCACTCCTGCGGCGCCTTTTCTACCAACAGCACCGAGGCGCCCGCTGCTCGGGCGGAAAGGGCGGCGCATAAGCCGGCATTGCCGCTCCCGACCACGACCACATCAAACTTCTCTTTGACATTTTCCATCCATCTACCTTTCTCCGGCTTTTCCCTCGACGGGAAAATATCCGCCTGAGGCCTATCTATCTGGGTGTGCCTTATGTCAGAATCGGAAATCCTTGACAACTTCTATCAAGTGGGGCAGAAGGACGCCAGAGCCAATGCAGGAGGAGTAAGGGATGCGAAACAAAAGAATCGTAGGAATATGTTTAGTCCTTTTCTTATTGGGAATCGTTGCTCGTCCAGGCAGGGCCCAAGAAGGGCCGAAGAAGCTTCTCGTCGCCCATGCGGGATTGATATCCACGCATTCGAGCGTTTGGCTGGCCGAAGACCAGGGCTTTTATAAGAAGCACGGGCTTGACGTTACTGCTGTCTTTACAGGAAGCGGATCGGTGACGTCGCAAGCCTTGGTCGCAGGCGAGGCCGAACTAGCCTCCACCAGTGTGGGCCCCACAGCGGGTGCCGTCGGAGCGGGGGCGGATCTGGCGATTTTCGCGGGGTTGATCCACATTCTCCCCTATCAGTTCTGGGTTCACTCCCAGGTGCGGCAAGCCGCGGATCTGAAAGGGAAAAGAGTTGCCATCAGCACCTTTGGCTCGGGCAGCCACCTCGCGGCTGAAGTAGCGCTGCAACAACTTGGCCTGGACCCGGCCCGAGATAAGATTGCGATCATCCAAATCGGACAACAGCCAGAGAGAGTGGCGGCGCTTCTAAGCGGCAAGATCGATGCGACAGTTTTGGATCCCGGATTCGCACAAGCAGCGAAGGATAAGGGGCTGACGATGATGATCAACATGACCAAGGCTGACACTCCTTACTTGAATACGGTCATCGTGGCGTCACGGCGCTATGCCAGAGAGAATCCGCAAATCATGGATTCCTTTCTCAAAGGCACGGTCGACGGTTTAGCCTTTTTGCCTAACCCAGCCAATGAAAAGGCGGTGAAGAAGGTGCTCGCCCGGCGCTTGAGGCTCACATCGCCTGAAGACATTCAGAGCATGTACGATGGGACCCTTGAAATTCATGCCAAGACCAAGGTTCCAAATGCCCCGGCTGCGGGAGTTCAAAACATGATCGATGCTTTATTGAGGGTTAATCCCCGGATGGCGAAGCTTAAGGCCGCCGATCTAGTCGATAATTCTTTCATCGAACGGCTGGATAAATCAGGTTACATACAGGAAGCTATGAAAAAGAGTCGTTAGTCGAGAGCAAAGGAGAATAGGAATGGCCGAGAAAAATCAAGTGAGCCTGAAAAGATACGGCCCAGTGATCACGTTTTTCGCTGGCTGGATTTTTCTCTTGGCAGCATCGGTTAGCTTCGCCGCAACCGACATCGGCGGCAAGCCGGAAAAAAGCGATGTCACCGTCACCTACGCCCAACCTAGCGGGGCGTTCACTCCCATATGGGTCGCTTACGAGGCCGGTCTCTTCAAAAAATATGGGCTCAATGCCAAACTTCAGCTCCTCAATCCTCAAGTGTCGGCTCAAGCTGTGGTCTCCGAGGAAGCGGATTTCTACACCGACGGCCCGGATCTCATCAACGCGCGCCTGCAAGGAGGGAGAGTCAAGTATTTCGGCGGGACGATGCAACAGTTTGTCTTTCAGATGTGGGGCGCGAAAGAGATTAACTCCGTCCAGCAGCTCAAGGGAAAGGCTATAGCCGCGACCACCCCGCGCGCTGCCCTCGATACCGCCACGCGGGAGGCGCTGAAGAAAAACGGCTTGACGCCCGACAAGGACGTCAAGATCCTCTATGTTCAGACGGTTCCTGGGGTTCTGACTTCGGTCATCACCGCCAAGACATCGGCCGGGACACTATCGGCTCCGAATACTCTGAAAGCGAAAGAGGCCGGGTTGAATCTCCTCGTGGACATCGGCAAGTTGAATATCCCCGGTCTCCAGGTGACCTATGGAACCACCGAGAGATATCTCAAGAGCAACCCGAATACCGTCTATGCTTTTTTGAAGGCGATCGCCGAGGCGGTGGTTTTGTCAAGGAAAGAGCCCGCGATAGCGAAAAAGACGATTGCCAAGTATGCGAAGATTGACGAGCAACCGTTGATCGATGGCACCTACGAAGCCTTTTCACCTTATTGGGACCTGAGCCTCGCCGTGCGCGCGGACGCCATTCAAGCGCAGTTCGGCTACATGGACGAAAAAGAGTTTCCTGCTGCGAAGAGCGCAGACCCGAAGGAGTTTTTTGACAACTCCTTTGTCGAAGCTCTTGAGAAATCGGATTTCTTCAAGAGCATAGGTATGGGGAGATAAGAGTGGCTTTTTAGGCGCGGGAGGCGCTCCCTTACTTAGCGCGGGTTAACTCTATCGAGCTAGGCGCTAAGCTATCTGCCGCATACGGAAGTTACTGAACGCCTTGGTAAGTTCCAAAGGCCCCAAGGTTTTGCCTCATTCACGCGGACCTTAAAGGAAATTCTTCTCGCTTGACAGTTAACCCGCTTTAACTTACATAGCCACCAATAAACGGAACTCTGGCGGAGGATCAATCATGAAAACGCACGAGAAGAGCGTTGTGGGTCTTCTTTTTGGAGCTTTTCTTTTAATGATAGTCTCTGAACCCTCGACCATCTGCGCTCAATCGGATCATACGTCACGGCTTGTTGAGGGAGCGAAGAAAGAAGGCACGCTTCTCTGGTACACCGCGCTCAATCTAAACGATTCGGATATGCTGACCACACGTTTTGAACAAATATACCCTTTTATCAAGACGGAAACGCTCCGTCTGAGTTCCTTTAGCCTTCTTTCAAAGATCCAGACAGAAGCAAGGACCGGAGCTTTTAAAGCCGACGTGATTGAAATTGCGGGAGTCCTTGGACACATCTTAAAAAAAGACGGGCTACTGGCGAAATACATCTCACCTGAATCCCGGTTCTACCCGGATTCAATGAAAGATTCTGACGGTACGTGGACGAGTTTCTTTATTAATACGCATGTGCTCGTATACAACACGATGCTGGTAAAGAAGGACGAGTTGCCGAGAAGCTACGCCGAACTCATCAATCCAAAGTGGAAAGACAAAATTGCAGTGCCAGAGGACTTCGACATTTTCGGAATGATGTTGAAGGTGATGGGTAGAGAAAAAGGGTTAAATTTCATGCGGCGCTTGGCCGCTCAGGGAGTATCGCTCCGCGAGAGTTACTCACTGGCGATACAAGGAATCGCATCGAGCGAAATTCCCTTGGGTGTAAATCTTTACGGCACACGAACGGAAGAGTTCAAGAAAAAGGGGGCCCCGGTTGACTGGATCCCTCTGGAATTTGTTCTGGCTTCCTTGGAACCCCTGTCCGTAGCTGCAAAAGCCTCTCATCCGAATTCGGCCCAGCTCTTTGTTGATTTTCTCCTTTCAAAGGAGGCTCAGAGCCTCATGCGGACCCGCTTTCGTATCCCTTCGCGCCCTGATGTCCCACCAGATCCGCCAGAACTTACCAAGGGCCTGAAACTGATTGCCACTGACTTATCGCTCGCAGAACAATCGAAACAGCTAGCCGAAGAGTTCAGGCAGATATTCAAATCCCGTTAATGAGGATCAAGTGGAGTATCTCGTCAGAGGTCAATTCGTATTAACCATGCAGCAGCACCTTGGTGCGGACGGAATCATTAGGGACGGGGCTGTGTACGTTTCAGGGAAAAACATTATCGAAGTAGGTCCGTATAAGGACCTTAAGGCCGCGTACCCGACGGCAGCCGTCATCGGATCTCCGCGTTTTTGGGTTATGCCCGGTTTCGTCAATGCGCACCAGCACGGCAAGGGATTGACTAATTTTCAACTTGGAGGGCTAGACGACTGTTTTGAAATTTCTCGCTTTTCACCCGAGCCCCTCGCAAGCATCGACCCCTATATTGATACCCTTTATGGCTGTATGCGGATGATTGAGTCCGGGGTGACCACTTGCATCCACTATAACTCAAGTCGCGGGCCGTCCTCTTACGAGACCGACGTGCGCGACCGCATGCGGGCCTACCGGGATTCTGGCATGCGAGTCTCGTTTGGCCTCGATATCCGCAATCGAAACCATCTGGTCTATGGGGATGAACAATTTATCAAAACCCTTCCTTCACGACTGAAGGAAACAGTCGTCGAGAAATATAGCAGGTCGCGCACGCTTGCTCCCGATGACTATTTCTCCCTCGTCAAAAAGCTTTCCAACGATGTCAGGGAAAACGGTCAAGAACGCCTAAAGCTTTTTCTTACTCCGGCTGGACCCCAATGGTGCACGGAAGATCTTTTACGGGCGATTCGGCGCGCCTCTGATGAGCGTGATTTAGGTCTGCAAATGCATGTTCTGGAGACGAAATATCAACGCTCTTATTTTTCTTCTGTCTACGGAAAGACTGCGATCGAGTGGTTAAACGATCTGGATTTTTTGACTCCCCGGTTAACCTTAGCACACGGGGTTTGGCTAAACCGCAATGACATCCAGCTCGTCGCAAACAAAGGAAGCGCCCTCGTGCATAATCCCAGCTCGAATTTGAGACTTCGCAGCGGCATGGCGCCCCTCCCGCTCTTTTACAAGGCAGGCATGACGTTGGCAGTAGGCCTGGACAGCAGCCCCTTAAACGATGATTCGGATATGCTTCAGGAAGCGCGTCTGAGCGCAAATCTTCAGCGTGTTCCAGGGGCCGGCTCAGGTCTGGTTCCGTTGAAGGAGATCTTTAGAATGGCCACGATCAACGGGATGAAGGTCCTGGGATGGGCAGAAATCGCCGGGGCATTAGAGCCGGGAAAACAGGCCGACTTGATTTTGCTCGATTCACGCCGGCTGTCAGCGCCTTACCTGGCTCCGCACCAAAACCCCATCGATGCTTTGATCTATAGAGGAAAGGCCGATGACGTGGATACGGTTATGATAGGCGGAGAGCTCCTTTACCAAGGGAAAAAACACATACGACTCGATAGGAAGTCGATTCACAAGAAACTCAAAGAAAGCATCGGTCCGCCGTCCCCAAGAAAGAGCGAAGGTCCCGAAGCGGATCTTCTGCCGCACTTGCATCGTTTCTTTGCGTCATGGGATCAGGACCCAGCAGTACCTTTCTATAAGTTCAATAGCGTTGAATGAATAAAAACATCGGGAGGACTCTATGCGGCTTGCATTAACTGAGGCTTACATGATGACCGGGACAAAGGGCGTTATAAAAAAGGGGACTCTTCTGATTAATGATGGCTTGATCGAAGCAATCGGGGCGAACGTTAAGCTGCCTAAGGATACCGAAGTTTGGAACGTCAAAGGTAAAGTCCTCATCCCAGGAATGATTGACGCACACACGCACCTCGGCCTCAGACAGGATGGCGTGGGTGCGGACCAAAGCGACGAGGATGAGATAGGTGATCCCGTCGTCCCACACATCCGGGCCTTGGATGCAATTAACCCTGAAGACATTGCTTTCCGTGATGCGCTGATGAGCGGAGTCACCTCGGTCGGAATCATGCCGGGAAGCTACAATGTCATCTGCGGCCAGCCGGCTGCGATTAAAGTGATCGGGGGCACGGTCGAACAGATGCTGGTGCGCTCACCAGTGGGAATGAAAGTTTCTTTTGGCGAACGTCCCAAGAGCGTCTACGGAGGCCTCAAAAAGAGCCCGATGACCCGCATGGGAATCGCCGCGATCCTTCGAGAAGCGCTGGTAAGGGCGCACAATTATGCCGCGAATAACAAAGGACCGCGGGATTTGCGGCAGGAAGCGCTCATCCCGGTGGTGAAAAGACAGATTCCGCTCCGAGCCCACGCCCATCGCTCCGACGACATCATGACGGCGGTGAGGATTGCGAAAGAGTTTAAGGTTGATTTAGTGATCGAACATGGCACCGATGGATACAAGGTGGCCGCCGAATTATCAGAAGCCAAGGTGCCTGTGGTGCATGGACCCTGGCTCAAAGTACGAGGTAACCTGGAACAGTCTGGGAGAAACGTAGAAGCTCCCCGGATACTGATGGAAAGCAACATACTCACAGCCTTTTCAACGGATCACCCGGTGATACCCATTCAGAACCTTAGGCTGCTGGCCACGACAGCCGTCGAACAAGGAGTAAGCCCCGAAGCGGCGCTAAAGGCGATAACCATTCATCCGGCGCAAATCATGGGGATCCATGACCGTGTCGGCAGTTTAGAAAAAGGTAAGGATGCCGATGTTGTGGTACTGTCGGGAGCGCCCTTTGAGGCAGGTACAAAAGTCGAGGCCGTAATCGTGGATGGAAAGGCTAGTTGGAAACGTAAGGTTTAGAGGTCAAGTTCTTTTTCTTTTCTCGGAACTCCATAAAGCCACGCCGGATCAGCTTCCAGCATCACTTTGTCTCCTCCAATTAGCAGGATTGAGCGCTCAATTCGCTCGCTTGGAACTAGATTTGTGACCTGAATCCTCTGACCCTTCTATGTCCGGCAATTTTATGCAAGCTTCTAAAGGGCCTGTTGCGGTGTGTTTTAGCTTATAATAATTTTAGGATTTTCCGATGAAGATCGCACAGATCT
Source organism: Deltaproteobacteria bacterium (assembly GCA_005878685.1). Classification (GTDB taxonomy): domain Bacteria; phylum Desulfobacterota; class Binatia; order UBA9968; family UBA9968; genus DP-36. The sequence continues at coordinate 17,455 of VBLN01000022.1, forward strand.
CCAGCGTTTATCTGTCCGTCCCGCCGAAAACCCACGGCGGGACGGAGCGGATTGTCTATTACCTCTGCCAGCACCTTTCCCGGCGCGGGCACGAGGTGGAGCTTTTTGCCTCCGGCGATTCAAAGGTTGATTGTCCAATCCAATCGGTTTTGCCCGTCGCCAGCCTGGATGATCCCCAGTCCACTTTTTATCTGGAAAAGGAGTTTGAGACACGCAACACCTATAACCTTTACCGCCAGGCGGATCGTTTTGATTTGATCCACGCTCATTGGCCCACCTTGGCAGCCTATTTCTCGTCTTTTACGAAGACGCCAACGGTTGTGACATACGCTTATATCGAGAAGGAACTCCACCAATATTACCGAAACCACTTTCCGAATTGTTTCCCGGTTTGCATCAGCCGGGCTCAAGCGAGGATGCTAGGGGATGAATCGTTACCCACGATCTATGACGGGATTAACTTGGAGGAGGTTCCCTTCAACGATGCGCCGGAGGACTTTTTTATCATCGTCGGACGTATGACTCCCGGGAAAGGTATCGCCGAGGCCATCCGGATTGCCAAAAGGGCGAAGGTAGAGCTTCTCATTATCGGCCATGTCACGACGCATTTGCCCTG
>VBLN01000022.1:18099-23403 GCA_005878685.1 Deltaproteobacteria bacterium
TCCGCTATGTCGAGCGACTGCCGTACTCCCAGCTCGTGGAATGGATGGGTCGCGCGAGAGGTTTTCTCTTTCCTCTGCAGTGGGATGAACCGTTCGGGATGGTCGTTGTCGAGTCGATGGCCGCGGGAACGCCGGTCTTGACTTATCGAAGAGGTTCGATGCCGGAACTCGTCGAAGATGGCGACACTGGCTATCTTTTGGAGAATGAGGACGGGTTGATTGAGGCCTTGGCTCTAACCGAGAAGCTGAGCCGGAAGCGCTGCCGGCAGTGGGTGGAGAAAAATTTTTCTGTGGAACGGATGGTGGATGGATATGAAAAAGTTTACCAAGAAATTTTGAATTTTTAGTTTTGAGTTTTGAATTAATTCATAGCTCAAAATGCAACGTTCATAATTGGCTAGTTGCAGATCATCAAATGACAGTTGTGCGGGAGACGGCTCATCAATCTCTTAACCATGTGTCCTCGGAGCATATGATAGAAGGTGGAGCGTCGGGTGGTGCCGACCAAAACCGCATCCACCTCGAGTTGTCTTGCCGCCTTGGCGATCGCCTCAGCGGCGTTATACGAGATCGTCCATATGGGGATGATCTCGACATTCTTGTTCTCAACCTCCTGTAGGGCGGATCTGAGGGTTCGCAGTCCTTCTTCGTTTGGCATGTGAGGAGTCTCCCCATCGAAGAGCCCGGGCCATTCCTCGACATAGATGCAGTAGAGAGCAGCTTCTCCCTTTCCCTTGGCGCGCGCGATGCCTTCTTGGATGAGGCGCGGGCTTTCTCCCCGAAGCGCGAGCAGAGTTGAGGAGGGATAGAGGGCCTTGAGATCGACCGCGTCGGCCAAGGTCACCAGTCCCTTAAGCTCCTCCTCGGCCAAGTTCTCCGAGGCGCGGTAGGCGCGAGCTTGGAGGTGTCTGACGGCGGGGATCTGGTGCAGGATATCCATAAACCACGCTCTTCGAACTCCTACAGCCGCGAGCATGCCGATCGCCGTGACGGTTCCGCCGAAGAGGGTCGCCAGCTCTTTCTCAACCAAGTTGATGCTCCAGGCGAGCATGACCATGAGGGTAGTGAAAAGTCCGACCCAAAACCCGAGGTCACGACGTCCCAGTCTCCAGCGGATCAGATCGAGGCTCAAAGAGGAGAACACAAACGCGCCAAGGAGACCGAAGGCATACATATCGCCTAAAAGGACCATCCTTCCCTGGGTCATGAGGATGACCAGAATCGGCACGGAGGTCGCTACGAATATCGCTAGGTGAGGCGTATTGAAAGTGGCATTTCGCAGCGCAATCACTTTGGGTAAAAATCCTCGGTTCGCCAGCGCTAAAAAGACGTGATAGCCCCCGATAATGGCCGTGTTGGCGGCGAAAAGAAGCAGGGTAGAAGCCGTTAGAACTACCGCCAGTTTGGTTCTAAATCCCCCCGAGACCATCCCTAGTTCAGAAATAAAGCGTTCGCTCTGAGTCGCTTTAATCTCCGGAGATAAAACAGCCACTGAGAGAGCGGTCAGGATTGGAGCAGTCAGGACCATGGTGATGACCACGGCAGCCATGGCGTTGCGCGTGGTCCTGCGCAAAGGAAAGCGCATGGCCGGGCTGATCTGGCTTATGCTTTCTAGTCCGGAAAAAGCAAGCCAGGCAGCGCCAAAACCGGCAAGAAGGTCGTAGGAAGAGAGTTCTTTGTCCGCACTCACGTGGCGAATCAAATCCTTCCATTGAGCGGCGCTCAACTGACTGAGACTCGATCCGATGACGAGAAGATCGACAAAAAGTGCGCAGCTGGCCATGACCAGTGCCACTGTGGCGCTCTCCCGAATCCCGATGATGTTCAATATGGCCAGCAGTAGGACTCCTCCACACGCTGCCCATACGATGTGTTGGTCCAGAGCCGGCAAAATGCTGCCGATATATTGAAAACCCGAGACCGCGGAGATCGCCGTGGTCAGAAAATAGTCCACGATGATCAGCATCCCTCCAAGGCAGCCCCACATCGGACCGAAGGCCTTGGTCGTGATTGTAACTACCCCGCCTCCTTCAGGATTGCGCCAGGAGATTTCGATGTATTTGAGGGCGAGGAGCACGAAACCTCCCGTTGTGAGGAGCACGAAAAAGGGAGTAGCGTCGCGGACATGACCGTAAAGGATCCCTGGCACGTAATAGACAGACGTGCCGATATCGCAGAAGACAACTGCCCACGCCAGCAGCCAGTTGAGTTGCCTGGTATCGCGTGTTGGCCGCATAAAATCCTAGTTGCGAAATCTGAGATGGAATAAATCTATTCCATCTATATGGATGACCTATCCCGCTATTGCCACAGATGCAAGTAACTTCTCTCATTAGGTTAACTAGCGTTAAGACAGCTTGCTGCTGTCCAGATTCACTGCCCTATAGTCCTCAATCGTTGTCATTCTCCATGTCTCGCCTTTGGCCATCTTTGTCCGGGAGGGGTGGTCTTAATAGGGCTATATGGCGTTTTGTTGCGGTTGGCGGTGTCCTGGCAACCCGCTGAAAAATAAACTCTTTCTAAAGCGAAAGGAGTAATAGGGAGCGATTCCGCCCAATTGGCCCCAGGCTTGCATCTCCCTAACGTGGAAACTATATAGTTCACTTCGGTTCACTTCACGGAACAAACGTGAGCTTCGAGAGGGAACGCATGATGGATTTTGACAGAGCATCACTATTATTTACCGCCGAAGAGGCCGCAAAATATTTGCGCCTGCACGTGAAAAGCATTTACCGTCTCGCAAGAGATGGGAAAATTCCAGGGCGTAAAGTGGGTGGCAGTTGGCGCTTCCATCGGGATGCCTTGGATTTGTGGATCAAGAATGAGAGAGGGACGTTTCAGGAACATTGAGACTCCGGACGGAGGGAATTGAACATGGAGGGTTGGCTCATCTGGGCAGCCATTTGTGCCGGCGGAGCGTTCGGTGTGCTGCTCGCGCTGCTTATCGCGGCGGAGCGTGAACTCCGCGGTTATAGAGAGATGGAGGCCGGGAGCGAGCCATTTCCCATTGTCACCGGTACCCCAGCGGGAGAGCCGCAGAGCGCTTCTCGGACTGAAAGTCGCCTCGCGGACTTCGAAAAAGAAAGGTCACAACTCCTCGCGCAGATCGCCGAGCTGAAAGAACAGAATGAAGCGAAGCAGGAGAGAATCCTAAAGTTGAAAAGTGCTGAGGGACAGCGGCTTGAAGGAGTCAATGATCGGCTTCCGGAGTTGGAAAATCGAGTTGCTGCCTTGGAGCAGGAAAAGTCCGAACTCTTGACCCAGGTTGCTGAGTTAAGGAAAGAGGTCCTGATCAAAGAACAGCGGATCGACGGATTAGCGACCGGCCAGCAGCGACTTCCAGAGATGCAAAAGAGGGTTGGAGAGCTAGAGGAGGAAAAATCACGGCTTATAGCCCAGGTTGCTGAGTTGAAAAGAGAGGCCGAGTTCGGACAGGAAAGGGTCCGGCGGCTGGAGGGAGTCCAGCAGAGACTCCCTGAGATGGAGCGTCAGATGATGGAGCTGTTGAGCGGGTTGAGGATGGTCTTGAAAGGCGGGGACGCTGACGTGTCCAGAGGATTTGAGGCCAATAAGTAAAGCAACAGGTTCCTTCCTTTCGTTACAGACTCTTTAGAGTTGCATTCCATCTCTGCTTGCTCGCAACCGCGATGCGCAGCTTCTCCAAGTGTTGCTCCATAGTCTTTCCCCCGTGCTTGACCGGATGAGCAGCAAAGAAATCTCTGACATCGGCCTCAAGCTCCGGGGCGACTAGAGCCGTGATTCCCTCGCACATGCGGACGATCGAGTTGTCGGGATACTGACGCAGCATCTCCTCCCAGTGCCCTTTGAGAAACCGCCACGCACGCTCACGGCCGTCGGTGTTGAAGAGCAGGGCGCGCATCAGATAAGGCGCATTTTGAGTCCGCACCTCGCCGTTGATCGTAAGGGCAAGCGTTCTTTCTAAAAGGTCGGCTTGCCGAAAGCTAGCCAAAGCGAAAAGATAGCGCTGCTCTTCCTGCGGTGTCTGGGCGTTTTTAAAATGGGACCGGAATTCTTCGTAGTCATCCGCGCCGCCGCTGTAAGCCACGATGGAGAGAAGGGCGGGGACGATATTGCGGTCCACGGAGCGCTTGTCATTCGTATAGCTTCTATAAAGCCGCGTGGCTTCGGCCTGTGTCGCGCCATCATTGCCCAACACGCCCAGTGCGGCGAGCAACTCGCCGCGCAGTTGGCTGGTAAGCTCTTCCTCCCCGGTCTGTGGAGCCCATCCCAATCGCCGAGCCATGGCGCCTGTGAGGTCGCAAATGAACCGATGCAGGCGAGGCCGCTGACCCGGTTCGAGCATCCTATAGAGATAGTGGCAGGAGCTGAGAATGATGGTCCATACGTTGTGATCGGGTTCTTCTTGGAATCGCCTGATGAGATCAAGATAGTCTTTAAGCGGAGTGAGCCCACAAAGGGCGGTGGCCCAAACATCGCTAACCAGATGGAACCGTTCCACCGCGGTGAGGTTCGTTGCCAGCTCGTTTTTTAAGCGGTCAATGAGGTTCGGCGCGTAATGGACGCGGTAGAAACCATGCCCGCCGGCATTCACGACAACCCACTCGGGCGGCTGAGGCAGCTCGATCCTCGACTCTGCCCCGGTCAGAAGAACCCATTGATGCTGTAGGCCGTTTTTGGTCCCGAGCTTGAGGTGGATGGGGACCTGCCACTTCCTGTCGCGTTCTTCTTCGTCTTGTAAGTAGCGAAAGATCCTCTGCGAAAGGTTAAGACCCTTCCCATCCTCTTGTACCGTAATCAGGGGATAACCCGGTTGAAAAATCCACGAGTCCATCAGCGCCCGCACAGGCCGGCGCGAGGACTCCTCCAAGGCGTCCCACAGATCTGTGGTCTCCGCGTTGCTATACTCGTGCTGGCGGAGATAGAGGCCGATGCCCTGGCGAAAGACTTCCGGAGTGAGATACTGTTCCAACATGCGCAAGACCGAGGCGCCTTTCTCGTAGGTGAGCACGTCGAACATCCCGGCTGCGTCTTCCGGCCGCTCTACCGGGAATTCGATCGGCCGGGTGCTCTTCAGTCCGTCCACAAACAGCGCCGTTGCCCGCGACGTAGCGAAGCTGTCCCAGCGCCGCCACTCCGGCTTCCAGCCATCCACGGCCAACATCTCCATGAAGGTGGCAAAGGCTTCGTTGAGCCAAAGGCCATTCCACCAGCGCATCGTAACCAGATCGCCGAACCACATGTGGGCGTTCTCATGCGCCACCACATCCGCCACTCGCTCCAATTCCGCTCGGCTGGCGCTGTTTTCATCGACTAACAGCGCGG
>VBLN01000023.1:0-8741 GCA_005878685.1 Deltaproteobacteria bacterium
TGCCAAACCCACGAAAAAAGTCACTAATCCAACGATGAAAAGGCCAAGGGCCAGCACATAGGCGCCCAAACGGCGCCAGAAGCTCGCGTAGGCCATTTGAAGCGTATCAACGGGGTCTGCCAAAGCCTGAGCCTGCTCTGCCAAAGCCTGAGCCTGCTCTGCTAACTTCTGCTCCCGCACTGCCTTGCTCGACGAGATGGCAACCTTGTGGAGGATTTTCGCGAAGGCCAACCGACGAAAAACCAACTTTCCAAAGTAGGCGAGCGCAAAGTAACTCAGAAAATACGAACCCAAAAAGCACGTTAGCGCGAGCAGGAAAGCAGAGCCGTGAGCTGCCGCACCACGGTTAAGATCCGACAAACTCTTACCGAGATCACGGAGTGCCGCTACCGTCTGGGCCTGCTGTAGCCCTTCTGCAGCCAGGGTAGCCTTAAGATTCTTAGGGAATACCAACTGCGCCCACTTCAACAACCAGTCCAAATATCCGGCGTCCCAACTCCACAAGGCAAATCCGACGGTCGGAAGAATGATGACCAACCTTGCCCAACTCCAGCGGCGTTCAAAGACCACTTCGGCGAGTTCGTGATCGCGCTCGGACCGACTCTTCTCCAGGAAGGCAGTAGCCGATTCGAAGTCTCCCCCATAGAGGTTGGCCCATGTCGGCGTCGGCGCTTGCTCTTCTTGCCAATCGAGGGCCAACTGGAGATCTGGATCGCCCCAAAGCCGGGCTTTTCCCGTTTTCTCCAGCGCTGCCGTCTCCGCTAATCGCCGATACCTCCGTGCGGAGTTGGCCTCGTCCTCCGCCCAGCGCCGCAGCCGCTCCCACACTCGCATCAAGCTTTCGTGAGAAATATCGATCACCTTTTCCGGCTCAAGCGGTTCTGGCGCCGGCGGCATCAAGAACGCGCGGCTGGGTTCGCGGAAGAGCTCGATGACCGCTTTCACGTCTTCTTCGCTGCCAGTCCCGACGATTTCGCTCAGCGTCGCCAGCTTTAGGGGACGCCGGACGCCGCGGGGATCAGTCCCGAGGTCGGTCAGCGCTTTGAAAAGCTTCTCGCAAATTTTTGCCCTCTCGGGAGTTTCCAGCTGACCGAACGCCTCGTTCGCATGCTGATTGAGTGCCTCGCTCATGGTGCCGATTTCCGCGTAGTGCTCCAGCTCCAGCTCCCCTTCCGCGCCATGAAACTCCCAGCAGGCCCATGTACGATTCAAAGCGTGCTGGAGGATGGAGAGTTGATCGGGGTTGTCGCCCACATCGTTGACCAGTCGCGTCAGCAGTACCGGGTTAATCTTTGCTCCGCCCACGCTCACGGGTCCTGCGATGCTGGCCCGTCGTTCATCACGCGTCATCCGGGGCACCAGGTACTGGCCTTCATTGATCGCCTCCGGCAGACCGTAGAACTGCGAACAGTCTCCGAGGAAATCGGAGCGCATTGTGATGACTACATAGATTGGACAATCGGGCTGCGCGCTCGCCTCCAAGAGCAGGTTAACGAAAGCGATCGCGGTTTCACTGATGCTGTATTGCTCTTTCCCATCCGGGGTTCCCAACTTCTGATACCGGAACAGCTCCTCGAACTGATCCGCCACGACCAATAAATTCGTCCCTTCAGGCAGGCGCGCCTTGCGGAAGGTCTCGACCACTCCTTTCCTGCTCCCGCGGAGGTATGTTTCTACGATCTCCTCGATCGGCACATCTTCCTTGTGTCCCGAATATAGCACCCCTTCCGCTGCCAGCGCTTCGGCGAGACTGTGGATCGGATCGACGCCTGGGCGAAACTGCGCCATGCGCCAAGCCGGACCCGCGCTGGCCATCAAACCGCGGTGGAGCGCAGGACGCAGGCCGCAATTAACGAGCGACGACTTGCCGCTGCCGGAGGTGCCGACCACCGCTAGAAAGCGAGTCGACGCCAGCTTGTTCACCATCGTATCGACCTGCCTTTCGCGGCCGAAAAAAAAGCGCTCTTCGTCCTCTCGGAACGGCCTTAGCCCGGGAAAGGGGTTTTGCTTCGCAGTAACGCCTGTGATCATTGATCAAGCGTCTTTCATGGCCTCAACCAGCGGTTGCATTGCCGCCTCACTGAATGTCTCCAAACCCATGATCAAGTTCTCTTCGCCCATGTCGATGCAGTCTTGCTTGTGGCCAGTCATAGGAGCGGCCAAGTAGGTAAAGATGTTTAACAAAGGCTTTCCCGGGCGGGAGCTTTTGATTTTCTGCAAATCAGTTTCCGTGGTCCGCTTCCACGCCTCGTCCCCGGCTCCGTAAAAGATCAGCACCGCGTCGCATGTGGCTAGGAGTTCTTGATGAGCTTGGCGCACTGTGGCCGCGTCGCCCTCGAAGACAGGTAGCTGCACTTCCAAACCTTGCCCCTTTAAAAACCGCCGCAGCGGAATCGTAGCTGGACGATCAGCCGCGACACAAAGCAGATAGATTGTGTGCCCGCCTGGCTCCCCCGCTTCCGCTTTTTTCGACGACAGCTCTTCGAGCTTTTTCAGGGTTATCCGCAGGATATTCTTGAATCCTTCCAGATTGTCCTCAATCAAATCACCACCCCGCTGCAATTCCTTCTTTGAGCGCAGCGCATCGATAAAGCTCTGTTGCTCCGGTTGCCCGGAGCTAACAGTCGGCAACCATATCAGGCGGGATAAACCCCGCTCCTCACTCTTCCGGGCCGCGATCTCGTTCTGTAATTGCACCGAGTCTTCCCGGCCTGGTCCATTGAGCACCATGCCGCCGTTTGCACCCACCACGTGAATAGAAAGCTGACAGCGGTCCAGCAATCCACCCACCTCAGCCACATACTCCACTTCCATCTCGGGCAAGCGCGTTCCCTGATCAGGCAGCACCGTGTATCCTGTGGCCCGGAGTTCGCTCCGAATCTTCTCGCGGTCGTCGCCCCGGTCCCAACTACACTCCGCCAAATAGATAACCGGCTTCGGCGGACCTCCTGGCTTCGCCGGCACTGATTCGGGGATTGGATTTTCCTCCTCCTTGAGCTTCTTGATTATCTCCGCCAATTCATCCGCCATCGAAGCGACTTTTAGGTTGAAGGCCGCCTTGAACTCATCTCCGAACCTTGGATCCAGCCTCTGAAACCGCCCTCCCTCCTTCTCCTTGTAGAACGGATAACCAAGTTCTTGCTTCAACGTCCCAGGCAGTTTCTCGGATAGGTCTGCTGTCAGCGGCATTAGCATCACTCGGTGAACCCGCAACTTGTTGCCGATCACCAGTCCGCCATGGATCTCGGCTGCTTTGCAGAATTCTTCAATCTCCTTGAGGCACCATTCCGAGTTCAGATAACGTGGCGAGAGGATCGAGACTAGGAGCGCGGTCTTGGGAAATTGGCTCACGATCTCCTCGCCAAAGACATCGCCTCCTTCCAGCTTGAGATCGCGCCAGATCACGGCCTCCTCACCGATTGAGCTGCTGAGGAAAGCCTTTAGTGACCTGTGAAATCGATCGACCCAACCAGGATCGTTCTCCTCCGTCTGCTCATTATCGATGTGCGCATAGCTAATGAATAAGTGGTTCGTGAACTTCATCTAGGGCACATCCTTTGGGTTGGTCTGTTTGATCTTTCGCAGTGTTTACTGGTTTGCCCTTCCGCAGCAGGTGCCTTGTCGGAGAACCAGGGAGTTGCTGAGATTTTGCGTGCGCTCAAACCATCGAGCATGTGGATCCGTTCAGCAGCTACGCAGACGCTCCATGAGAACTTTTTCGTTTCAGCCTCCGATTTTCGGATTTCGGCGTCAAAAGTAACCGGTCGACTCAAGGTTGGCAAGTCAAACCGTGGCTGCGTCTAAATCGCACGGAAGCCGACCTCAATAGCCGTCCATTCCTGCGTCAGTTATGTTCGAAAAATATGCTTCGACACGTGCTCTGGTCAGCGGCTTATGAATATTACTATACGACCGTGTGGTCTCGCTGTCCCCCTAACTACAATTCGACGAAAGTTGGCTTGCTCCATTTTCTGAAATTCGCTCACTCTCAAAAACGACCAGTTATCGCGACTGCCGATCTATTTATTTCATTGAACAGATGCGGGTTTTGTCGCCTAATACCCTGAGATAGGCCAACAAATTATCGTGTGACAAAATCGAATTTAACAACCGGCGGCAGGCCGAAGGCTAATCGTGCTCAGATTGTGACGGCAATATCTGAAGGTTTAATTGCTGTAATGGCTTGCACCGGTGTGTGGTCTTTGACGCATGGACTCAGCGTTGAAAAGGAGCAAAATGCCGAGAACGCTATCGCGCGCCTCTATCCGCTCGATGTCAATGTCAATCAAGCATTGGGCCAGACGGCTAAGCCGCGAGTAGCCTTGTATGACGATCCTGACGGTACCGTTTACCGCGGCCTAACCGACTGGGAGAAAGGTGTTTTTGAAGATGCGTGTGCCGCGTTAGGAGACGTCTTCGAGTACTATCGTTTGATCCGAGATAACATCCAATACCACAAGAAGGGCAAAGAGATAACTGATTCTTGGAACAAATACATAGAGGCGACTTGTAAAAAGAGCTATGGATTTCGAGAGTACATCAAAGACAATCGAGATATCTGGACGCCGACGTTCCTAGATGAGTTTAAGAAGTGCACGGCTAACCTTCCACGCGGTGACCAGTGACTGCATCCACTATGCAATCACCAGCAACGACAAACATGCGATCTAACAAAATCAGTCGAGCGAACGATTCCCACTCGTCCGGACCCATGGATGGTCGCAAACGCTTCAAGAACAGTCCTTCCGGAAAATGGAACGGTAAGAAGCCGGGTCTTAAAGCGGACCGATCGTAGATTTCGATCCAAGTGTCGCGAGTCGATTGAGCCTGCTTGTTACCTCGGCAACGCAAAGCAAAGAGCTGGGCCTTGATTCCGAAGTCTCAACCCGGTTTCTCTTCTTTAGAAGGTTTCATCATGGATTGCGTCCATTCGGCATTCTCCTTTGACAACAGCGCTTCGACACGTTGGACGAGAAGATGGAAGGCGTCATCCTTATCGTAGGGCTCCGTTTGCGTCAGAAACAAAAATTTCTCAGTTTTGAGCGCTTCTGCTGTAGCTCGATACTCAATCCAGTGTTCCTGAAGTTGCAGCAGGCCGAGGAGAGATGCGATCACGGCAACGAGAACGCCCAAGGCGCCGATCGCAAGCTTGATCGGCAACGAGTCGCCCGCGAAGCCGGATAGAAATGGAATTATGGCAGCGGCAACGATCTCGGCAAAACGCAGCCGCTTGAACCAGCGTTGATTCGTGCTGCTCTTACGGTCATACCAGCTTATCTGATCGCTCAGACGCTGCTCGATGTACTCCTCGGGTGAAATCATTTTTCCTAGCGCCTAACGATTTGCTCCGACTTTCAGGGCGAACATAAGAATCCGTTACACGCTCGATTAAGTAAAGCGAAACCGACCCACGAAGCGCGCTCGGGGTCCAGCCATGATCGACATTGCTGAAACGGAATTATTAGTGCAACTTCCGTACCACGGCGGAAGACTCGACGATGAATATTCTGCTACAGACAAAAGAAGACGCCGAGGCACACTTCGGACAACGAGCGACGATAGCGATCAATCTGCTGGGAATGGTCGGCCGAGGCGAAAGAGCATTCGGATTTTTAACGGGTGATATGAGCCAGGGCTTCGACATTACGATCGGCTTCTTCAACGGAAAGGCTCGCTACATCGCGTTCAAGAAGCGCTCGGGCACTGGGTGGAATGAGGGGGACACACACGCGGCTCTCACTCAGCTCGGCCGATACTCAGACTGGTCAATTAAACCTGGCTCCGGCGCGGATTTTTATGATTACGCCGAAAAGAAAGGAGACCAAGTCATTGCGGAAGCCACCGGTTGGCAGACGCGGGCGCGGCGATATGCCTTTGCTTACGTTGCCGACGTGCCTGGCGAAATAGGTTTGCTTCCTGATAAGACTGCCTTGGATCAAAAATTTCCAACGTAATCATCGAGATAATGAATACGAGATAATCCTGCGTGAGATAAGGCTAATGCCACGGCGATCTGGCACGCCTGCCGGTCAGTCGACAATCGTAATTTAGGGGTTCAATCGAGAAGGTTCACCTGTAGCCATCCCCCAGCCACGGATCGGGCTTCAGTTCCTCCTCAAACCCGCGCAATGGATGCCGCTTGGGATCGAGGCGCTGCTCTGTATCCCATGGTTCGAAAGCATTGCTAACGTTAGCGAGGCCGGTATGAGCGAGCTCCGGATAATTGCGTAAAAGGACGGATCTGAGAGTTGAATTATCGATCCAATCCAGGCCTTCTTTGGTGTACGTCTCTTCGTTATAGTTGTCCGTGTAAAAACGGTCTGCTTGTAATCGGCGGGTGGCATTCAGGATGAAAATTTGGAACATCGTCTCGCCGAACCCGAAGCCCGTTGGCCGGTAACCTTCCGAAAGCGTGCCAATGAGCAAGTCCAGCTTCTCCACGTCCTCCGGTTTGTCGCCATAGACTTCTTTGATTTTCTGCACGTGTTCCTTGTTCGGCGTCAAATCGTCAAAGGAACTGATGGGATTCATTCCCAACTGTCGCCGAAATTCGTTGTATCTGGGGACGCCGCGCTCGCGCGCCCGCAGTATGTCCACCGCGCCCATATCGAAGAGCGGATTGCCCGGAACACTGAGCTCCTGCATGAAGCGCGGGTAATTATTCAACTCGAGCGCGCCCAGGTGTTGTGTGCCGAAAGAATAAAGGATGTTAGCGATGCCAAATCTGCCCGTTAGTTGTGGGGAGCCGGCCTGACGTGAGGCCAGAAAAGGAATTTCTTGAGCGGTGTTGTTTTCAATTTTCTTGAGCTGAAGCGACTCCGGAAGGAGCGAGTGAAGACGATAAATCTCCGTGAATTCCTCGGTGAGTCCGTAGGGCTGGCCATGGTTAGCGATGGGATTTCCAACTACGCCACCCATCTCGGGGTTCCTGACGTTGATTCCAGCGACAGTCTTCCTGTTCTTACCAGATTTGAAGAGGTTCGTAAGGATGCCGAACCAGTTTGCGTTCAACGCCGTATTGAGGCACGGGTTTGGAAGAATAGCCGGTGTCCATTCCACGGTATGAATCTTGGCCATTACCGCCGCGTTAATCAGACGCGCCACGTTGAAAAGGCGATGATCGTCCCAATGCGGGTAAGAAATCTTCAGACAGTCGCAAATCGCGTTGTGTTCGTGCACAAACAACGTGTGGAGAATAGCCACTCCCACCCACCAATTGCGACGAAACCCGGTCTCCTCCACGCCTTTGCCATCGACCGGCAACGTGCCGTCCGGATTCAGCCGTAACTTGCCATCGACGAAACTGCGCAGATGATTCTGCGTTTCCTGGTCGCTTCCGTAAATCTGCGAACCGTCCCACCAATGCGTGACCTCGTTGATGAAGGTGATGGGCGTTTGCTCCCAGCCAGGCGTCCAAGTGGGGTCCGGCTGCGTCTTGCCGACGAACATTTTGGTCTGACGATATTTCGCCCGCGCGGGATCATCGTCGGCCAGAGGGATCTCGTGCAGGTCGCGATAGAGCATCTCGCCGTGATTGATCCAGTCGCCGTTTTGAAATTGAATCCAGGCCGCAGCCAACATGTTGAGAAATGGGATCTCCTTCATCTCGGTCGCTTCGCCTTTCCGCGGCCGAGTCAGCAATTTCCGGCTAACCTCGCGAGGATTTGGCGTCATCAACCTCTCGCCGGTCTCCGGACGGATTGCCTCCACGTCGACATTCCGGAGAAATCGCGTGCCGGCGGCGCCTTCCTTGGGGTTCGCCAAATTATTCCAACTTCCATCCGCCGTCCGGAAATGGGTTACTCCTTCGGGTGGTATCTGGCCTGCTGTTTGAAAACCGGTGAGAGTTCCCGGCGGATAAGTATTTTTGAGATTCTTCTTGTTCAGCTGCTCGCGCATGTAAGCGAGGGTGAGAATTCCCAACGTCATGGAGCGCCGGTACCAATTTGTCCACACCCTCTCTCGATAGCCGATGGTCGTGCCGCACATGATCGTCAACCCGTTCATCAAAAAGGTGATCACCTCCCCGAGAGCGCTGCCGATTTCCCGTCGCAATCTTTCCGCCCAAATTTGGTGCCTGGGCTTTGGCGGCGTCAGCAACGGAACCGGCGCCTGACTTGGTGGCTCGAGTAATTTCTGGCGATCAAAGTAGTAAATGCCCGGCACCGGCACATCGATGCCAGCGGTTGCGTTTGCGGTCGATTTTCGCAGCATGTCACGCCAATCGTCATTATCCGATTTTAACTTGATGGCAGCTTCATAGTGACGCGCCGCCTCTCCGTAATCTTCGCTCTGATAGCATGCGAGGCCCATCAGCGCCTGGCTCTCACCGCTCCGATCTAGCAAAATCGGCTTCTCAAGCGCTGCCATGGCACTCGGATAATTCCTTTGCTCGAGAAATCGTAACGCTTCATCACGCGCCGATTCCCATCCCGATCCTGCTTGCGGGGAAGAATTCATAGCGATGGCCGGTTCTGGGAAGATTTGAAGGAATACGCGACTCTTCTTTCTTACTACAAGACTAGCGATGCAGCCAGTCTGATTCTGATCTTTGCCCTTGATGCCGCCTGGCCGCTCTGCGGCGCCGACAACGACAAGCGCACGCTCATCGAATACCTAAAAACAATTTCACTTCGCATCACCTTTATTAAAGGAGAACACGTGGCAGCCGTCGCCTTTTTCAGCGGTCCGCTTCGAACTTCCCCACGTTGCTCAAAGGCCCACGCGAGGATCAGCGCGGT
>VBLN01000023.1:8754-13437 GCA_005878685.1 Deltaproteobacteria bacterium
CTGGAACTCGGGTCGCCGTACGGTTGCATTACGAATCATCCAAGGGATCGTTTTCGTAAAAAGATTTGGCAGACTTTTTTCTCTTGACCGCGATCCGTCGCGGCGGGTACAAGCGTCATCGACGTACAAATGTCGCAGGAATTCCATCTCTGCCTCATTGTGCTTAGACGCTTCGCCATCTACAGCACGAACGTCGATGTGTGCGCGCCATCTGTATCCGCCGCGCTGCCAATCTCTCGCATCAGCGGTCTATCAGGAAATGCGGCAACCTTGCCCGTCATCAAATGAACATGCTCTCACCATACAAGCTCATTTTGCCAGCGCTCACATTAGCCGTCGTTCAAACATCTTCGGCACCCAAGAATGCGCAAGAGCACGGAAACGCCGTGCTTTTTGCTATGAGTTCTGGAGCCGCAACGCCACCTGGTGAGGCGCGTTCGGAGAAGACGAGCGCTTATGCAGCGAAAACGGACTCCACCGCTCCGCTGGATGAAGCCATGGGAGGAAGGACACTTCTCGGCACGCCTGTCACAAAGCGCACTCCGGAATGTTTTCCTGCGGAGCCACGCGATTTTTTCCGGGAGATGGACAAAGTGGCATCCGGGCCAAACGGCGAGCTTCAGCCATTGAACTTTGACGCCGACGGTGATGGCAAAATCTCAGACAAAGAACGCGATGCCATTCGCGGCCGTAACACCTGGTTGCTCTGGGGCGGAGGCAATGAGGTTTTCTGGGGCTGGTTACAAGAGAAAGGTTATGGGCTAAACGATTTCCTCATTTTGATGGATTCGCGCAGGCGCGACACACGATTTCGCGACGCTGGCATAATCAACCAGCCCGGCTTCGTATCGAATAGCGACCCTAACAAGCGCATTCTCGGCCTCTACCTGGATCTCCCGGATGGAGAGAAGGTCAACCTCGTGCAGCCAGCAGACGACGTGGACGAGCAGGGGCAACCGGTTACGCGGCCGCAGCCGCCGCCTGGGCATCCTACAGAGCTATTTAAGCCTGGCGATCGCGAGTTGTACGAAAAGACCCGCTCGGCGCTTGCTCGGGACGGCCTGGACACTACGATCTATGGCTATCCGAGCGGAATTTTCGGGCTACGGCTGTTTCTGAATCCCGATTTTTTCGGTGACACTCCAGCCGCCGCGAAGGCCCGCCAATACTGGGATGCGCGTGTAACCAAGCCGACGCAGTCCAACTACTACACGGATGTCGCCGTCCATGCCGACCCGAAGCTGGTTCGCCCATTCCGGGTGAGCATGTCGTGCGGTTTCTGCCACGTGGCGCCCCATCCCTTGAATCCCCCTGCTGATCCGAACCATCCGGATTGGGCGAATCTCTCCTCGATCATTGGTGATCAATATTGGAGGCCGCAACCTGCGTTCGCAAACCTGCTTACCCGCAACAATTTTCTCCATCACTTCCTCGCCAGCCAGCAACCCGGCACGGTTGATACCTCGCTGGTCAGCACAGATTGGATCAACAACCCGAACACGATCAACGCCATCTTCGACCTGCCGGCGCGCCTCGTACGAGCCGCTGCGAATTCCCCGGAACATCAAAGCGCGGCGAATCTGCTCGTGCCCAGCATCGAGGAGCGCGATGCCTCTGTGAACCCGCGTCATTTTCCACGTGTGCTGGTGGACGGCTCCGACAGTTGCGGAACTTTTGCAGCGCTGGTTCGTGTACCTTTGAACATCGGCACGTACTTTGAAGAATGGCGTCGGGCTACCAACCCGATCATCGGTTTCGCCAGGCGGCGTCCATTCCGCATCGCCGTTTGTCAGGCGAACTCGGTGTACTGGAAGACCAACGAGCGCTACCGTGTGCCGTACGAGGCGGCATTTTTCACGCTGAAAAATAAAGCCGGCCAGAACAGCACCGGCGCCATGAAACTGAAGGACGCTGTTACGGAGGTTGTTGGGGCGGACGGCAGAAAGATAGGGTTAGGACAGGCGGAATTAGCAAAGGACAGCCCGCAGAAACGCGCACAGGGTCGAGAGGCGTTCATCCAGCATTGCGCAATTTGCCACTCCAGTAAACAACCGGAAGGATTCCAACTCGACTTTTCACGCGATATGGCCGGCGGCTGGGAAAAAGAGCCGAGACCGCCCGACTCGGCTGGGCCCCATTACACGTTGCCGATGGACTTCGCTCAGTGGGACGCCTTTAAAAGAAGCGACGCCTATGCGGATTATCGCAGCAGGATCACAGCCCTGGCAGGCCCAGCTCCGGCCGATGGCGCCGAGGATCCCTTCATCAGGGATAACTTTCTTTCTTCCGAAATTCGCATTCCGGTGAGCCTGGTCGGCAGCAACCCCGGGCGAGCAACAGCGACGAACGCCCTTCGTGGCGAGGTGTGGGACAATTTCTCGTCGGATGATTATAAAAATCTACCCGCTGTCGGTCCCCTGCGGTATTTCGACCCATTCTCGGGCGCGACGTCAGACTCATACGGCAACAATGCGAGCTACTCGCCCGGAGGGGGGGGACGAGGCTACTATCGCCCAGCCTCGCTGATCAGCCTTTGGGCGACGGCGCCTTATCTTCACAACAACGCGCTCGGGCTCTACAATCACGACCCGTCGGTAGAAGGCCGGCTCAAAGCGTACCAGGACGGAATTGAGAAGCTGCTGTGGAAAGACAAGCGCGCCGCTCATTCCGTTCCAGGCCGCACGGATCGGCCCGAAGGCTCAATCCTGGGCGGCGACCTCAGGGCTTACGGAAGCGCCGCGGCGGCACGAGATACCGGGTACATCTACCGCCTGCCAGTGGATACAAGTATTTATATGGCGCCGCCGTTTATCCGGCAATTGATGGTCGGTGTTTTGGGTGGTTTCTTGACTTCCGCCCTTGAGACCTGGATTTGGGTGCTGCTCTTCCTTGTACTCCTGTTTTTGGCGTTCCGCGGACGGCAGCGGCACGCCACGTTTGTATTTGTCCTGCTTGCGGTGTTCGTCGGGGCGCTTTTGGTGTTCACCGGCTTTGCCTCGGTGTTGGGCTGGTATTTATGGTTAGTGCCAATAGTGCTGGTGGCCATCGCGCTGGGATTTTTCTTCTGGCGCGAACGGCCCTGGGCATGGAATCCGGTGAAAGTAGCGCGGATAGTTTTTGCGCTGATCGCTGCCGGGACCCTCGTCATCGGCATCCTGGCGCATCAGTTCATCAACGGGCGGCTTGGCCCGCTGAACATCGGGCCGATTCCGAGAGGGACGCCAGTAAACCTTATTATGAACATGGATCCGGATAGCCCGCGCTTGTTGAACGGGCTTGTCGGGCTGGCGCGTGGAGTCGTGAAGGTCCGCAAAGACCACCTCACGGGTGACAAAGCATATGATGCATTCATCGGTCAGGCGGGTGCGCCGATGATGCGCGCGAGCAAGTGCCCGGATTTCGTCCTCGATCGCGGCCATTACTTCGGCGAGGCGCTCACGAACGAAGAAAAGAACGCGCTGATCGCTTTCTTAAAAACGCTCTAGGCAACATGGCTTCCCAAAACCCGGGTCCGACCGGCTCACCGGTGGTCGATACTTTTTCGTCGAACCAAGAGCTGGTCGATCAAGCCCGGGACAAGGACACAACTCCATTCGACTACATCATCGTTGGCTCTGGGGCGGGCGGCGGGCCACTGGCGGCGCGGCTCGCGCTAGCTGGAAAGAAAGTGCTTGTCATCGAAGCCGGGAGCGATCCTGCCAGAACTAAATCGCTGGGTTATCCAGAGGCCGAACTCGGCGAAGTCACCCGCGTCCCCGGATACCAAGGCGCGGCGACTGAAGACGCTGAGATGAGTTGGATGTTTTCGGTTCGGCATTACGCGGATTCGGCGCGCCAAGCTAGAGACCAGAAATACAATAAGATCCCGATTGACCCAAACACCGGACAAAAACTTGCTACAAAGTTCCTCGATCCGCACCCCCACAATGGCGGAAGGCAAGGCATTTTGTATCCTCGCAGTTCGGGTATTGGCGGCTGTACCGGGCATCACGCGATGATCACGATTGCGCCGAATGACAAGGATTGGAATTACATCGCTGACCTTACTGGTGATGAGTCATGGCGGGCGGACAGAAGCCTACGATCGTTTTCTCGGTAACTTCCTGGGCTTCTTCTATCGACTTTACCGCTGGCTGGTGCTCCTCTTCGACCCGCGCGCCGTGCTCGACCAGGGCGGGCACGGTTTCAAAGGTTGGGCCCCGACCAATTTCATCGACCCGTTTCTCATCTCGACGATTGCGAAGAACGACCGCCCGTTCTTTAGGGTGATTATTCGCGGCGCGCTCGGAGTCTTGCAAGGAAACCATCCGCTGATCACCGCGCTCAAGCATGCCTTGGTGCGGTCCCGCGCCGTGCAGGCCATCGATTTCAATGACGTCAACACGCGCCGCGCCAATCCAGAGGGCGTCTTTCTAATCCCCATCGGGACGGAGAGTGGAGCGGCCCCGGACGACCAAGGCCAGCCCGGAACGGGACGCCGCTTCGGCGTACGCGAGTTCCTGCTGACCACTGCCAGGCAGCATCCGGACAAGCTCATCATCAAGACTGGAGCGCACGTGACGCGCGTGCTTTTCGAGAAAGAGGGCGGAGAAGTAGTGGCCCGCGCGATCGGCGTGGAGTGTGCGCTGGGGGACCATCTTTATGAGGCGAGTCCAAAACAGGAAGGCACTGGCCCAAAAGAGC
>VBLN01000441.1:0-2279 GCA_005878685.1 Deltaproteobacteria bacterium
AAACGTTGAACGGCGGCGATTGCAGACCGAAGAGATTCGTGAGCGCGACATTGATGTAACCGAACTTCGGGCTCAAGAGAAAAATCCAGGCGATCGCCTCCAGCACTCCGGGCAGAATCAGAGGGACAACCGCCACCGGGACAAAGATAACTCTGAGCGGAGTGTTGGTCCGCTCCACCAGCCATGCCAGGATGGTGCCCAAAGCGAACGCGAGCAACGACGCACCGCCGGCAAAAATAAGCGAATTCACGAAGGTCGAATAGGTGTGCTGGCTGGCGTAGGCCTCCTTGTAGTTCTTCAAGGAAGTAATAAATTCGCGGGGGGCCACCTCGACTTGAAAACTCCCAAGAAGGAGCATGAAAAGTGGCAGGACGGCCAGATAGATGAGCACTCCTGCGCCCACCAAAGGTACGAGCAGCGCAGGATCACGCAGGAGCGGAAAGGTGCTCCTTACGGTTCTTGGCAGGGCGATCGTTGACATGCTTCTCTCCGATGGAGTGCCGGGCACGCTTTAACGAAGCTTAAAGACCTCCTTCCACGTCTTCTCGTACTTGGGCCAGGCCTTTATTTCATCCGCGCCAATGGGGTAGATCTTCTCCGGCCGGACTTTCTCAACCGGCTCCACCTTCGGATGAGCCGGCGCTCGTCCACCCTGAGCGTAAACCTTCTGCCCCTCTTCGCTGGCGACCCAGCGGGCGAAGAGCCATGCCGTGTTCGGATGGGGCGCATTCTTAAAGACCGCGGTCCCCTCCATAGTTCCGATCCCCTCTGCGAGGAGGTAACCGACAGGCGCCCCTTTCTTGATCCGCGGCGGATAATGGTGCGAATAGCACGTGAGGCAGGCCGCTCCCTGACCGGCGACCAGAAGCTCCGCCAAGTCGGAATGGCCCTTGTGAAACTCGACGTTGTTAGCCGCAATTCTTCTGAGGAGTGCTACCGCCTTCTCGTCATTTTTGTATTTAGATCTGGCCAATCCCATGAGCAGCTCTACATCCCTTGGCTCGGCCATTAGCTTGCCCTTCCATTTGGGATCGGCAAAGTCTTCGAAGGATTTCGGCTCATCCGTTTTCTTGACAAGTTCGGTATTCCACGCGGCGATGATGTAGATCATATCTCCCGCTACCCAGTAAGTACCCTTCAAGTACGCAGGATAAGCCTCCGCTTCCGGCGGAACCTTTTCCAAAACCAGCTTCTGTTCGAAGACCTGCACTACATTTTCAATCGATGCTTGAATCACGTCACCGACGGTTCTGCCGCCGCGCGCCTCGGCCACGGCGCGGGAGGCAAGCTGATCGGCGGTCGCGTCGACATGATTCACCTTGATTCCGGGAAAGCGTTTCTCGAAGACGGGGAAAATCTTGATTGCGTTGATCTGCGCCAGCGTGCAATAGCAATTGAGTGTCCCGCCTTCCTTCAAGGCCAGTTTGTGGAGCTCGTCCAGGGTCTGGCTGGTGGCTGGCGAGGAGGATAGTAAGAGCAGGCAGCTTAGAATCAAGCCGGAAAACAAGGGCGTGGCTAACGGCTTTCTTCTACACATAAAATCTCCTTTTTAAACTCCGACGTGATGCCCAAAGGTTGCTTACTAGAGCGACTTCCGTGTGTCAATAGCCTCTAAAAATCTAGAGTGGATGGCAGGTTAGTCACCAATCGGTAACTACTTCTTTTCCGGTCTAATCAGCTTCTGCAATTTGGCTTTGAGATCTGCGGACATGCCTAAGAATTCCGTAACCAGCTTCTGGGTCTGCTGTGCGGAAACCGGCTGGATCTCAAGCCTGCCTTTATCAGCCTCGGCCAGGAGTTCCTTGTCCGCGAATGTCTTCGCGAAAGCCGCTTCCAGCGCCGCGGCCCGTTCTTGGGGGACGCCTGGCGGCAAAACATAGACCTTGCCAAACTGATTAGGCACGCTGGTGCCGAAGCGAAGAAGCTGCCGCTGCTCTTCATTCTTCGCGAGCATAGGGATCGTGGGGACATTGGGAACCGGCAGGTCGGAAATGGTATCGTCGCCCAGCTGCGCCAGCATCAGCCACTCTCCCTTGAACTTATCCACCGAAGTGATCTTGAGCGAGGTCCAGCTATTGAAGAAGCCCTCCACCTCCCCGCTATCTATCGCGAGCCGCACGTCCGCGGTTCCCTTATAGCCGGTCACCATTTTCATATTGGCGCCGAGGACGTCGCGCATGATGATCGGCGCATGCTCCACAGTAGAGCCTGGAATGGCTCCTACGGTAATCTGCTTGCCCTTCGGCCCCAAGATCTCCTCAACCTTTGTGACGCCGGGT
>VBLN01000441.1:2333-2871 GCA_005878685.1 Deltaproteobacteria bacterium
GCGTCGCAAAGAGCTGCTCCAAGATGATCGGGCCGGATATATTGCCGATCACCGTGCCGTCCTTCGGAGCGACGTTATAGACATGATTGGACGCCAGAATGCTGCCCGCCCCGGCCATGTTTTCCACGATCATGTTGGGATTTCCTGGAATGTATTTATGGAGATGCCGGCCGATCAAGCGCGAATAGGCATCGTAGCCACCGCCTGCGGAAAAGCCGACAATGATGCGAACGGTCTTCCCCTTATAGAAATCTGCCACCGCCTTTTCGTCAAAGGCAGGTTTCGCCGCCGCGCCCCAAGACTGGCACGTCAAGCCAGCTGTCCATACAAAGAAAAAAAGATAAGCGACGCTTAAATACGTTCTGTCTTTCATGAGACCTCCTAATCTCCTCTCGCCCTTCCCTATACCAACCTCCCAACCGGGTCAATCCAAAAAGATAGGGCATAAAACAGACCTTTTTCTTGACAGCAAAGGACCAAAGATTCTATCGTGAGGCGAAACTCGCTCGGAAAGGCGGATCAAAAATGCTCCAACGAA
>VBLN01000442.1:0-492 GCA_005878685.1 Deltaproteobacteria bacterium
GACCTCGGCGGGGAACCTTTCAGGATCAATGGACTTGAGCAAAACGGGCTTGCTTGAGGTGAAGGCCATGCCCGATGGCGTGTTCTCCAAAGGGAGTACTATATCTTCATGAAGGAATCCCCTGCCGTCTGGGAAATCCAGCGCGTGAATCCGAAGCTGGCTGCTTTCGCGGTCGTAGAGCGCGAGGCTGATGTATGCGAACTGCATGACCCGGTGAAGACAGGCAGTGATGGCGGCAAAAAGTTCTCGCAACTCGAGTTTGGAGATCACGGCGTTGTTCACATCAAGCAGTGAGCGCAAGATGTGGTGTTCGCGCGCAAGCTGCTGCTGAGCGGATTGAGAGCTTTGGTAATTCAGCGCATTGTCTACAGCGACCGCGACTTGCTTGGCTACCTGCTGCAAAAATTCAACATCGGGTTCAGAGTACGCAGCGTCCCGCGCGCTTCCAAACGCCAGGGCGCCCAACCTTCTCAAGGCGGTTGTAATCGGCAC
>VBLN01000442.1:506-1099 GCA_005878685.1 Deltaproteobacteria bacterium
CCGCGATCGGTCAGCCACTGCGCCAGTTCGGGGAAGCGTGTATCCTGTTCCATCGCGGAGACGACCCAGGGCTGCTGCGACTCCCATACCCATCCTCCGGGTGTTTCCATGGGGCAATCCTTTGACGGACAGGTATAATTGTAATTTGGGTCTGGCGTCTCCAAAACGTGTGAGACCATGACATTCCGCTCTGAATCGTGGAGGATCAGATTGATAAAATCAAAGTGAACGACTCGACGGAGCCGTGGAGCCAGATCATGAAACAATTCGTTCAGATCTCGGTGAGAGGCGATAGATTCCGAAACCTCCAGGAGAGCCGTGAGGCGCTGGCAAAGAATCTCCGGCTGATGGGCTTGAATGTTCAGATCGTTCACGAGTCCAAGTTATACTTTAATTGCGTGCTGTCAAGCAGACACGGTGAAATGCACAAACCAAAAAAAGAGAACTCAAGAAATGTCGACGAACTTTCCAAGCAATTTATACGCTTTTTTAACCTCTTGACGCAATTTCTAGGTTTGCCTATCTTAAATTCGCCATATGACGTCTGTGGCCATTCAACTCGTTAGTTGTCCTAAGCCGGCTGTCCAATGAAC
>VBLN01000442.1:1113-1661 GCA_005878685.1 Deltaproteobacteria bacterium
TCGCCTGAGCCCGGTAATCATCGCCCTGTTCATTGCGAGTTTTGGACATGCATGGGGGCAAGCGGACCCCACCAGCAAGTTCGTGGAGGGCGCGAGAAAGGAGGGACAGCTCCTTCTTTATACGAGTATGAGCGTGGGAGATCACACGAAGTATGTAGAGCTTTTCAACAAGCGATACCCGTTCATACAGGTTAATGTCAGACGCGCCGGCAGCGACCGGCTCATTACCCTCATCACCACTGAGCATCGTGCTGGTAAGGCGTTATTCGACGTCGTTATGGGCAGTGGATTCGGGCTCTCTTTTGTCCGGTCCGGGATCTTCGCAAATTACCTCTCTCCCGAGACCAAACACTTGGCCGAAGGAACCAAGGATCCCGAGGGCTACTGGGCCGACACCTACGTGAACGGCATCGGCGTGACCTACAACACGCGCGTGGTGCCTCGCGACAAGGTTCCGAAGCGTTGGGAGGATCTTCTTGACCCGATATGGAAAGGGAAGAAAATCGCGATCGATAATGAACCCTATGAGTGGTTCGACGCCGTGGTGC
>VBLN01000442.1:1696-3689 GCA_005878685.1 Deltaproteobacteria bacterium
GGCCGGCAGGAGTTGGCGGTTCAGCGAGGCTATACCATCCGGGCGCAGCAACTGGCGGCGGGCGAATTTCCGCTCTGTCTGTGCTACGTGCATCAGGTGGACCGGCTCAGAAAGCAAGGAGCGCCGGTGGATTGGCCGAAAAACGAGCAGCTTTTCATCGTCAATGTCCTGCATCCGATCCTCATTGCGGCCAAGGCAGAGCATCCGAGTTCGGCGCGCCTCTTTTATGACTATACGCTTTCAAAGGAAGGGCAACAGCTCATGGTCCAGCTCGGTCGGATCGGTTCCTCCCGGCTCGATGTAGAGACGGAGGTTCCCAAAATCGTCCGCTTTGTTCCTGAAGATCTGAACGTCTACGATCGGATTCAGGAAGTACGGGCCGAGAGCGAAAGTTTGCTCGGGATCAAATAGTCGGGGATTGAGGAGTAACTGAAGCCGAGAAATTTCAAGCTTCTTTTGGACTGCTGATTAACCGTCTTGCCGTCGAGATTAAAGTCGATGGTGCTATCGTTCCAGCCCTAGACTCGCAGACCGTGCAAGGCCTCCGCGCGCGAATGCTTGTGATATACTCAGGCCCGTTTTAGATGAAGGTCGGGATTGGTCTCACGACGCTGCGGAATCGATGACGTACTGGAGGATGGTTTTCCAGACTCGTGGATCGCTGTCGATGTTTCGATGTTCGGCGCAAGGGCCGGTGAACGGGCCCCAAGGCTTGGTGATGGGCTCGTTGGAGACTTGGGTCGAAGCCGGTGCCTCAGCCTCAAGCTTGTCCCGGCCCGGGCATAAGGCGAAGTCGGACGGGACATAAAAATTGAATGCCTGAACGACATTGCTGGGGACCGTGACGTACGACCGGAAGCCCTCCATCTGGGCCATCATCTGAACGGGGATGCCTCGCTTCTGGAGTTCGTACACAGCCTGCCCGATGACGGCGCCGCCCTGGCTGTGTCCGACGAGATAGATCTTGTCTCCAGGGGTGTATAGATACTTGACGACATCCGCCACCACGTCGCTATCCCCTCGGATCATGAGAGTGATACTGTCGGGAAAGAATCTGGCGATCTGGATCGCCAGGACATGCATCAGCGACTCCTGGAATGCGATCTCGTTCAACTCTTCCTCCTGACGTACGTTCCTGTAGGGCGGCCAATCCTTTGGATTGAAGTATCGGGCTTCCTCCCATGGCGGGGTTCCACCACCGTAGACTCCGATGTAGATGATCTTCCCGACCCGTGCAGGAGACGGGGAACTCTCCCTGCGCAGATCCGAAAGGGCAACAGGGCTTCTGAATCGCTTCGGCTCGGGTAGGGGCCTGAGTTCGCCCGGCTTTGACGGCTGGCTCGCTACGCACCCGGCAAGAATCAACGACTGTGCGATCAACAGAAACCGGAGGGCGCCCGGTTCACGCTCGGACATCTTGGCTTGACAGGATTTTTCTGAGAAGCACGACGGCTCTATCGCGGACTAGACGACGATCATTCGCCGCTCAGCGCGATTCGCCTCCTCCGGCTTTAGATTCTTCCGGGACTACGGTGAGAACTAATTTCTCCGATCGGCGCAACACCGTAAGGGCTGCGCGCGATCCGATCTCCTCTGCGGTCAAGAGCCGGTGGAGGTCATCGATGCCGGCGATCGGCTGATCGCCGTAAGCCACGATCACATCCGCCTCGCGCAAATCGGCCCGCTCGGCGGGACTATTCGGCTCCGTAGAGACCACCATGACGCCGCTTTCGCCCGGCAGGTTATGGAAGCGCACGAGGCGGCGTGGGAGGGGCACATTCTGCCCGGCGACTCCAATGTAGCTCCGCTTGATCTTGCCGTCCCGGATGAGGCGGCCGGCGACAAACTTCGCCGTGTTGATGGCGATGGCAAAGCAGATGCCTTGAGCCGGCAGAATCACCGCCGTATTGACGCCAATCACTTCTCCCCGTGACGTGACCAGAGGTCCCCCGGAGTTGCCCGGGTTCAGCGCCGCATCGGTCTGGATGACGTT
>VBLN01000444.1:0-2092 GCA_005878685.1 Deltaproteobacteria bacterium
CCGTCACGGTTTGATATCCGTCACCTGGCACGACTTAACCCGCTTCAGAGGAGCAATAAGCCGCTGAAATTTATAACGAAGTTGAATGTCTGTAGGAAACCGCCTCCAGGTGAAAGTCAAAATATCTTCACACTGATCATCTCCGATTTCATTCCTTTGTGGCCCTTGTCTGTATGACAATACCTTCAAGGATAAAGACTCATCAGAAATCTGTGTCACCAAAAAAGGCTGTAAAAATCAAGTATAAGCCGCGATTCAACATCTCTTGGCATGGCGTGTGCTAGTAGACTCAGATAGCAGTTTTCATCCAGCGTCAAGCTTCAAACGGAGGAGGTGGAAACTAAAATGGCGAAGACATTCAAACATAACCTGACAATAGGTAGCCGGGTCATAGTGACAGATTCTCATCAGTGGATGCCCGGGAGATTTGGCATCATCAAGAGAGTAGAACACAGGATAGGGAATCGCTTCGTAGTCAAATTCGATAGCGACGAACTTGGTGTTTGGCATGACGAAGATGGGGATCCCGTTTTGAGACTTGGAGACGCTGATTTAATTCCTATCGAAGACCGATATCTTGATGACAACGATGTTCTCCCTCAGCCATCCGGTGTTCTCCATTTCAATAGCGACGACGAACACGAGAGAAACAGTCAAGCATCAAAGACAAGATTTAAATTTTACTCCGAGAACGGTCTTTAGTCCTCCGGAATAATTCTACGCGCGGATGATAAAGCCAGACAACAAAATGACAACAAAATAAGAGAACGGGAAGATCGAAATATGGCCAGAGAAGAGACTGTTCAGACCACTGTGGGGGATCTTATCGCTGCCTTGGTTGAAGAGATCGAGCCGTATACGCAGGACGAAACGGAGATTAACATTTTGGTTAGCTATCGTACTGAGCGGCCCTAAATGGACAGGTCCCTCTTTTCAGGATTCGTTTGGGGACGCGTTTCCAGCCGGCAAGGAGTTGTAAGAGTGGTAAATGCTAATTCACGTTAGCTTACAACCCCTAATTTCTCTCATCGCCGGTATATTGATTCTAATGATGCCGAGGTTATTGAACTATATTGTTGCCGTTTATCTGATCGTCATTGGTGTTTTAGGTCTTTTGCGGACATGAAAACTCGCGTCGTAAATATTTAAGGAATAACAGATGCTCCGAAGTGTGAAAGATTTGAAAGGCCTTGCCATAGGGGCACGAGATGGCGACGTCGGCAAAGCCGTGGATTTTATTTTCGACGACAAAGCCTGGACCATTCGCTATGTGGTTGCCGATACCGGCGGCTGGTTGACGGACCGAAGGGTGCTCATCTCCCCCATATCCATCATTCAGGCGGACTGGGAAAGCAAGAGACTTCCGGTATCGCTGACAAAGGCGCAGGTAACAGATTGTCCAGATATTAACAGCGACGATCGGTTCTCCCGTCGTGATGAGATGAAATACTACGACTACTATGGCTGGCCTTACTACTGGCTGGGTGGAGGCTTGTGGGGTCCGGGAATAATTCCGGGTGAATTGGCGTCCGCGCACAGAGAGAGAGAAAGTTTCCTTCCCGAGGAGAATGAGGAGAATATCGATCAAACCTATCTCCGGAGTGTGAGAGAAGTCACTGACTACTATATCCAAGCAGAGGATGGCGATGTTGGGCATGTCGAAGAGTTTATGATTGATGACGAAGCATGGGTGATCCGCTACATGGTAGTGGACACACGGAATTGGTGGCCAGGAAAGAAGGTGCTCGTCGCTCCTGAATGGATTGAGCGTGTCGATTGGAGAAATTCAAAGGTGTATGTGGATTTGTCCCGAGAGCAAATCAAGAACGGCCCAGAGTTCGATGCAGATAGACTTAATAATCGGGACTGTGAACTCACGCCTTACGAGCACCATGGCCGGGCCAAGTATTGGAGTTAATGATCAACAATATAAAAAGGAAGTTTTATGAATAAGGATCAATCCAAAGGCAGTTGGGGGCAGTTCAAGGGTGAGCTCAAGAAACAATGGGGGAAGTTGACCGATAACGATCTCTTAGAAGTGGAGGGGGATTACGATAAATTTTTGGGGATCGTGCAAAAACGGTACGGCGAT
>VBLN01000444.1:2141-4408 GCA_005878685.1 Deltaproteobacteria bacterium
CCATGAAAAAAGCATTTGTTACATTTTTTATCATCGGCGCCTTCATGGCTGCCGGTAGCGGGAACAGCTTTGCGCAGACTAAGTCTCCGGGCAAGGCGGAACAAAGCATGGAGGAAAAGGGGACTCCAGCCCGACCGGACGAGCGCATGGACAAAAAGGGCACTTCGAAACAGGCCGGCAAGCGAGCCACAGGTGAGGTGACGTCGGTAGACGCGAAGGCTGGCAAACTGGCGGTGAAAACTAAGGATAAGGAATTGGATCTGGACGCGAAGGGGACTGCCGCTAAGAAGTCTCTTGAGAAGATCCACGTCGGAGACAAGGTAACCGTCTCTTATACTGAGCAAGGCGGGAATTTAGTAGCTCAGTCTGTTACCAAAGCTGGAGCCTCAAAGAGCAAAGAGTCGTCGAAAACCAAGAAGAACTAATTGCTGATCTGTCCCTGGCGCTGAGCTGATCGGGCCAACAATCCAGTCAGCTAGATAGCGTCTTTTTAATGGCGTCCACATGGGTGCTCGCTACTCACTCATGTGGATGCCTCCATAGGAGGCTCCAATAGATGCGGCTGCTTTCCAGGGCGTGCGTTTGCGAATTCGGGGAATAACATGCGGTTCAATTTCAAAAAATTATCCCTTGCCTTAGCAATCCTCCTGTATGTACTCAGCATGCCGACCTTATTGAGGGCGGCCCCGGACGCGTGGAACTTCCTGGAGAACTTTGCGCCCGTTGAAGGGATTGAGACTCAAATCGACAAGCATTTTGTGGCAGCCCTCTATCACAATGGTAAAGAGAATCTTTACGCCCTGGTTCTATTTGTGGCCGATTGTGATCCGAAACTTTGTGTCCTTAGGGACCGCGTCGCTTACTCAGTCTTCAACGCTGAAGGTGCTAGAATAGGCGAATATGTGGATCCCCGTATAGAAGAACTTCTCAGGCTTACCGTCGCTGAAAAATATTTGATCTAGAGATAAAGGGAAGCGTGTCCACGCGTTGTCATGTTTCCCGTGGCGTCGCGGCTTACGCGGGAAAAAGCGCTGCTAAAGAGCCAAAGAAGGGAGACGAGAGGATGGAGACCATCGAGAAGTACATCGATGTTAACGTCCCGGTGCGGATGGCATACAACCAGTGGGCGCGGTTTGAAGAATTTCCTCGCTTTACGAAAGGGGTCGAAGAGGTGAAGCGACTTGACGACACGCGTTTACATTGGAGAGCGAAGATAGGTGGCAAAAAAATTGCGTGGGATGCCAAAATCTCTGAACAGGTTCCTGACAAAAGAATTGTTTGGTACACCGAGGGAGGGGTGATCCATAGCGGCATGGTCTCATTTAATCCCATCGGGCCGAACGTCACTCGTGTAACACTGCGAATCGATTATGAACCGGGGGGTATGTTAGAAGGCATCGGCGACAAGCTCGGCTTGGTATCTCGCCAAGTCGAAGGAGATCTTCAGCGCCTCAAAGAGTCTATCGAGGTGCGGGGATCTGCGCTTGGTGCGCTAAGATCTGGGAAAGAGTGATGGGGTCATGAGCCGGTCTCAAGCGAGTCGCAAGAAGAAAAATGGCGGCAAATTCCGCTCGCCCCGGGGCGAAACGGGCCGCCGAAGAATCACCGAGAAACGGCGAAACAAAGGCAATCGGGGAGAGAATTGCACAACTATAAACCAGCATCCGATTGCATGATGGAACCACACGAGAAATGCCAATGGCTCGTCGTAACAGCCGCTCAGCCAAGCGCCAAAAATCGAACCGAAAGAAAACAGCATCCCGGCCGATTTGGAAAGGAAGCATCAATTTCGGCCTAGTCACTATACCGGTTGCCCTATATCCGGCAGAGGCGGCCGGCCCTACGGACTTCGATCTGCTCGACCGGCGCGATTTCTCTCCGGTTCGTTACCGGCGCATCAATCAGAAAACAGGTCAGGAAGTGCCATGGGATAAAATCGTTAAAGGCTACCAATATAAAGAGGGAGAATACGTGGCCTTGACCGAACAGGATTTTAGGAGCGCTAATGTTGAGGCGACCCAGTCTATCGAGATTACTGATTTCGTTGACGCGGCTGAGATCAGTCCCATCTATTACGATAAATCTTACTATTTGCAGCCCCTTAAAAACGGGCGCCGGGCTTACAAAATCTAGCGGCCGAGATGCGCCATCCTTGTCCGACAGAGCGTGTTTGCCAGGGGACTCTGCTTTCCCGAGAGCAATACTTGGTGGACATCGAATGCCGGGGTTATAAAGACGCGCGCCTTTTCCCCAGGGGGAACTTGACC
>VBLN01000443.1:0-3228 GCA_005878685.1 Deltaproteobacteria bacterium
TTAGGAAACCGTTTGGCTTTCGCTTGCCTGCAACAGGTAGGCCTGGATGAACTGGTCCAGGTCGCCGTCGAGCACCGCATCGGCATTCCCCACCTCGATTCCAGTCCGGTGGTCCTTGACCATCCGATAGGGATGAAGAACATAAGAACGGATCTGGCTCCCCCAGGCGATTTCTTTTTTCGTCTTGTGATAGACTTCCATCTTTTCTTTTTGCTTCTCGATCTCCAATTCGTAAAGACGGGAGCGGAGGATCTTCATCGCCATCGCCCTGTTTTTGTGTTGTGAGCGCTCATTCTGACAGGCAACCACAATGCCCGTGGGAATGTGGGTGATGCGCACCGCCGAATCGGTTTTGTTGACGTGCTGACCGCCTGCGCCGCTGGAGCGGTAGGTGTCGACGCGCAGGTCGTTTTCGTTGATCTCTACTTTGATAGTATCGTCGATCTCGGGATAGACGAAGACTGATGCAAACGAGGTGTGGCGGCGCGAGTTGGCATCAAAAGGAGAGATGCGGACCAAACGGTGAATACCGGCCTCGGCTTTGAGATAAGGTAACGCTCTTGACCCCGGCTTCTTCGCCCGGCTGGTATTCCAGAATCTCCTTCCGATAGCCCCTGCGATCCGCCCAGCGCAGGTACATGCGCAGGAGAATCTCCGTCCAGTCCTGAGCTTCCGTGCCGCCGGCTCCCGGATGGAGGCTCACGATGGCGTTCCGTCGATCGTCAGGCCCTCCCAGGGTCTGACTCAACTCGAGCTGAGCCAGCCCGTGGGCCACCTCGGCAGCTTTCGCTGCGGCTTCCTTAAGCGCCTCTTCGCTTTTCTCATCTTTCGCTAGGTCGAGAAAGAAGCGGGCCTCCTCAAGTCCGGCCTTGTACTTCCCGCAGGATTCCAGAATCTCCCCGAGGCTAGCCTGCTCCTTGAGAATGTCCTGCGCCTTTTCGCCATCGTTCCAGAAATCGGGCTTGGACGTAACGAGATTCAGCTCGTCGATTCTCTTCTGCTTGCCGTCAAGGTCAAAGCCGCCTCCGGAGGAGATCGAGTCTCTCCTCTAAATGGGCGATTTGCTCTTTGGTTTCTTCAAACATCTGTTTTCCTCAAAACCGGCTGGATATTTAAATCCATTATACTCCTAAGTCTTGCCTCCCACAAAGCGCCTGATAGATCTTTCTCTCCATCTTCCGCATGATCTTCGCCTCCTCCTTCGAGCGCTCATGGTCGTAGCCGAGCAGATGCAAGATGCCGTGGATCAACAAACTCTCCATTTCCTCATCCAAAGACCTCCCTCTCCTTTTGGCCTGAATTCCCGCCTGCTCGACCGAGATCACTACATCGCCCAGAAGCTTTGTTCCCGTCGGCAATCTTTCTCCGGATGGGAATGAGAGGACATCCGTGGGGCCGTCTTGATTTCGATATCTGGCGTTCAACTCTTGGATCGCCTCGTTGTCGACAAGGGCCAGGCTGAGCTCAACTCCATCCTGATGCAAAAGTTTGAGAATCGTCCCGGCACATCTCTTGAAGCGACGGAGCGAAACCTTCTTCTCTGATCCTGTGCAGGTAATCTCGACGGCCATGAGGTGCGGATGCCTGGAAGGGAACGAACTCAGCTTGCAGGCTTGTCAGCGTGACCTTGGGCGCTCGTCCCGCCCTGAGCCTCATTCTCCTCATAGGCGGCGATGATCTCTTGGACGAGACGGTGGCGGGCGACGTCTCTTTCGGTAAAAGTAATGAACCGAATCCCTTCGATCCCTTTCAAGATGCGCCACGCTTCTTTGAGACCCGAGAGTTTCCCTGCAGGCAAATCGATCTGGGTCACATCCCCGGTGATCACCGCCTTGGAGCCGTAGCCTAGGCGCGTAAGGAACATCTTCATCTGCTCAGGGGTCGTGTTCTGAGCCTCGTCCAGGATGACGAAGGAGTCATTGAGGGTCCGGCCCCTCATGAAGGCCAGGGGCGCGACCTCGATGGTCCCCCGCTCGACCAGCTTGTGCGCCCTATCGAAGTCCACCATGTCATGCAACGCATCGTAGAGCGGCCTTAGATAGGGGTTGACCTTCTCGGCCAGATCACCAGGCAAGAATCCCAGCTTCTCTCCTGCCTCTACTGCCGGGCGCGTGAGGATGATCCGGACATAGTTGTTTTTCATCAACTCGGCGACAGCCATCGCCATGGCGAGGTAGGTCTTGCCGGTCCCAGCCGGGCCGATGCCGAAGACGATATCGTAGCGCCGGATCGCGTCAATGTAGGCCTTCTGGGCCACGCTCTTCGGAGTAATGGTTCGCTTGTGAGAAGAGATATAGATGGTGTCGAGAAAAATCTCCTGCAGATTAGCCCTGCCGTCGCCGCTTAAAATTCTGATGGCATAATCGACATCGCTGCCATAGACCGGATAGCCCTTCTCTAAAAGACCGTAGAGCTGCTTAACCACCTTCGTCGAGAGCTCGAGGTCCACAGGGTCGCCCTCGATCTCCACCGTAGAACCTCGAACACGGATCTTTGCGCCCAGGCTTCGTTGGATCATCTTAAGGTGCTCGTCGTGCTGTCCCAGCAGGTCGCGGAAGAGCTTCGGATCGTTGAACTCCAAACGGGCGCTCTCTAATGTAGTGCCGGCGTCCACCGCTTTGCTTTTCTCCTCCTTCACTCGGACTCTCCCATGAGCTGGATCAGGACCTCCCGCGTGCGCGCAATCGGGATCTGAAGCGAGGGACCGAAGAGCGAAGCGCGCAGGTGGGAGAAGCCGTTGTCGTCCCCCCAGCGGTCATCGTGGTGGTATTTTTGGTTCGAAGGGATCAGTTTCTCTAATACCTCTTTGAGATCCTTCACCAGGCCTGACTCATACTCGATGGTTGTCAGACCTGCGGTAGAGCCTGACACAAAAACCGTCGCCAAACCATCCCGAATCTTCTCCTTTTGGATCTCTGCCTGGACCTTAGCGGTGATGTCAATGATATCGCAAAACCCTTGGGTTTTCTCGACAAGTTTCTTGGTCTGGACTTTCATCACTGGATGGCTGTTTTGACAATCTCCCACACCCGCTTCAGCGCGTCACTCGTCTTGGAAGGCTCTTTTCCTCCGGCCTGGGCGAAATCAGGACGGCCGCCTCCGCCACCCCCTACGATCGGCGCAACCTCTTTGATAATATTGCCGGCGTGGTAGCGCTTCGTTAAGTCGGGGCTCACGCTCGACACCAGCGATACACCGTTTTCCCCGGCACTCGCTAAGAAGATAAAT
>VBLN01000443.1:3272-8325 GCA_005878685.1 Deltaproteobacteria bacterium
GCGATAAGGACATTGGTCCCGTTCACACTTTGTCTCTCCGCCAGCAGATCGGGAATCCGGTTCTTGCCCAGCTGGCCGCGGAGCCGTTCGATTTCCCGCTCCAGCTCTCTCTGCTGCTGCAAGAGTTTCTTGACCTTCTCGACAGCTCCTTCTTCGCCCGCTCGGACCAATTCACCGATTTCTCTGAGTTTCTGCTCATAGCGGCGAATCAATTCAAGGGCTCCCTCGCCAGTTAGCGCCTCCACGCGTCTCACACCCGCGGCGATTCCCCCTTCGCTCTGGAGCTTGAAGAGACCGATCTCTCCGGAGCGGTGAACATGGGTGCCGCCACAAAGTTCGGTCGAGAAATCTCCGATCCTAACGACGCGCACCTGGTCTCCGTATTTGTCGCCGAAGAAGGCGAGCGCCCCCTTGCGGATCGCCTCATCGTAGCTCGACTCTTCAATTCTTACCTCGGCATCCAGCCGGACCCGTTCATTCACCTTCTCCTCGATCGCTTCCAGTTTATCCGGAGGGATCGCTCCAGTGTGATTAAAATCGAAACGCAGCCTATCGGGAGCGACGAGCGAACCCGCCTGCCGGACATGGCCGCCCAACTCCTCTCGCAGCACCGAATGCAGAATATGCGTGGCCGAATGGTTGAGCATCGTCCTGTGACGGAATTTGTCATCGACCCTCAGATAGACCTTGTCCCCAACCTGCATTCTTCCCTTCTTGATCCGTCCTCGATGAACGGTAAGCTGCGGCGTCGGGTGCTGGGTATCCATCACCTCCATCTGATCGCCGCGTGTGGTCTCTATCGTCCCCCGGTCGCCGACTTGCCCGCCGGATTCACCGTAAAAAGGGGTCGCTTCGGTAATTAAATCCAGCTCCATTCCTTCGCCAACCTCCGCTCTCCCTTGTCCCTGTGCGTAAATGGCAAGCACCTGTGATTCCGCATCAAGCCGATCATAGCCGACGAATTGGATTTCTCGGTCCAGTTGGATTCTCGAATCGGTCTGTAGAGATTCCCTCGCCTCTCGGCCACGGTTCCGCTGCTCGTCCATGAGTCGCTCAAAGCCAGCCTGATCCACCGAAATTCCTTCTGCCCTGAGAATGTCTTCGGTAAGATCCAAAGGAAAACCATAAGTGTCGTAGAGGCGAAAGGCGATCTCTCCGGAGAGGGCCTTCTTCTTACCCCGCTTTAGCTCCGCTACCGCCTCTTCTAACAGCACGAGTCCCTTTTCCAGAGTTTCGCCGAACCGCTCTTCCTCAGCGCGAATCATCTCGGTGATGCGGCCCGCCGCGCCGTGAAGTTCCGGATAGGCTCCACCCATAACCTCAGCCACGGAAGCCGCCACTCGGAAAAGAAAAGGCTCCTTGAGCCCGATCATGCGCCCGCGCCGAGCAGCCCTTCTAAGCAGTCTGCGCAGGACATAGCCTCGTCCCTCATTGCTGGGCGCGACACCATCGGCAATCAAGAAGCTTACCGCCCGTGCGTGGTCTGCAATCACACGGAAAGAGACGTCGGCGGCAGAGTCGTTGCCGTACTTTTTTCCTGCAATCTCTTCGGTCGTACGGATCAGGTCCCGCATGAAATCGACGTCGTAGTTGGAAGACACGCCCTGAAGCACTGCCGAAATCCGTTCGAGACCCATCCCGGTGTCTACATGCTTGGCCGCCAGCGGTTCCAATTCCCCTTTCTCGTCGCGATTGTACTGGATGAAAACCAGATTCCAGAGCTCGATGAAGCGGGCGCAATCGCCATTGACCTGGCAGCGGTGGCCTTTCTCATTCTTACGGTCGCAGGCCTCGATACCCTGGTCGATATGGATCTCGCTACAAGGACCGCAGGGCCCGGTTTCTCCCATCTCCCAGAAATTTTCTTCTTCGCCGAAGCGGCGAACGCGCTCCTTCGGCAGGCCGCTGATCTTTAACCACAGCCGCTCCGCATCATTGTCATCCTTGTAGACTGTCGTTCAGAGCTTTTCCCCAGGCGATCGCCTCCTCTTTGTAGTAATCGCCGAAGGACCAGTTCCCTAACATCTCAAAGAAGGTGTGATGGTAAGTGTCCCGCCCGACCGCTTCGAGATCGTTATGCTTGCCGCTGATGCGCAAACACTTTTGCGAGCTTGTCGCCCGCACGTAGGGAAGCTTCTCCACGCCCAGAAAGACATTCTTAAACTGGACCATACCGGCGTTGGTAAAGAGCAGCGTCGGATCCTTCTCTGGCACGAGCGAGGAGCTGCGGACGACGGTATGGCCCCGTTTGGCGAAATAATCCAGAAAAGATTTTCGGATCTCGTTTCCAGTCATCTTTAACTTATTAATTATCCCGAATAGGCTCTTTCAAAAGTTCCGCAATCACGGAATCGTGGTAGCCGCGGCGCTGGAGAAAGGCAACCGCACGGCGAAAAATCTTTACATCCGTAAGATCTTTGTTTTTAACCCTTCTCCCCGGCAGCGCCCTTGCCTTGTCCCGTCCCTGCTGCACCATGAAAGTTTCTTCAAGAATCTCTCTGATCAAGTTTTTCGCGATTCCCTTTTGCCGCAGCTCTCTCTCTACGCGCAGAGGCCCATACCCCCGACCTTCTACTCTGCCAAGGGTCCAGCTTCGGGCGAACACTTCATCGTCCAGCAATTTGAGCGAACGGAGTTTTTCCAGGGTGGCTTCGATGATCTTCTGCGGATACCCCAAATGAACGAGCTTGATCCGGACCTCTGCCTCACTTCGAGCGCGATAACTCAGAAACTTTAAGGCTCGGTCGAGCGCCTCTTCTTGGTTTCCATCCCGTTTAGCAGCCATCAGCCTAGAGCTGACTGCACTATCTTCCTTTGGCCTTTTCCTTTTTCTCCGGAGCCGGCGGCTCGGTTCCGGTCCGCTTGACCCCCGCCTTTTCCAGAATTCTTCCCATTAGCTCCTTGGCGATATCAGGATGTCCTTTCAGGAATTCCTTGGCGCTCTCTCGGCCCTGACCGATTCTCTCGCCGTTAAAGGAGTACCAGGCTCCGCTTTTCTCCAAGATTCCCCTCTCACTTCCCAGATCGACGATCTCTCCTTCGTGGGAAATTCCCGTCCCGTACAGAATGTCGAACTCCGCCTCCTTGAAAGGCGGAGCGAGCTTGTTTTTGACCACTTTCACTCGCGTGCGGCCCCCGACGATATTTTCGCCCTCCTTGAGAGATCCTATCCGCCGAATATCCATGCGAACGGAGGCATAAAACTTGAGGGCGTTTCCCCCGGTCGTGGTCTCGGGGTTGCCGAACATGATGCCGATCTTCATTCGGATCTGATTGATGAAAGTCACCACTGTCTGCGAGCGCGATATCGTGGCGGTCAGTTTACGCAGGGCCTGGGACATGAGCCGCGCCTGAAGCCCCATATGGGCGTGTCCCATCTCTCCCTCGATCTCAGCCTTGGGCACCAAGGCAGCTACGGAGTCCACCACCAACACGTCGATCGCGCCGCTGCGAACCAAAGTCTCGGCGATCTCCAAGGCCTGCTCACCGTGGTCCGGCTGAGAGATTAGAAGATCGTCTGTTTTGACTCCGAGTTTCTTCGCATAGGCAAGGTCGAGGGCATGCTCCGCGTCGATAAAGGCACCCATCCCTCCCTCTCTTTGAGCCTCGGCAACGATCTGTAATGCCAGAGTTGTTTTTCCTGAAGCCTCAGGGCCGTAGATCTCAATCACTCGCCCGCGCGGCACTCCGCCCACTCCCAGAGCGATGTCCAGTCCGATGGAGCCCGTGGAGACCACAGCAATGTCTTTGATGACTCCCGCCTCTCCCAACTTCATGATCGCCCCTTTGCCGAACTGCCGTTCGATCTGACTGACTGCGAGGTCAATCGCCTTCTCTCGATTCACATCCATGGCATTCCTCCCTGATTTTAGCTGGACTGGCTTAGAGTCACCACCCCAAGCGGAGAGTAGACAGCTCCCTCTGACTTAACAACGCTCCTAAAAAAAACAACCTCTTTTATCTGGGACTCACCGAAGTGGTAGTCCTTATACCGCATAAGTTCCTCTTTTAGTAGCTCTGCCGGCCCGGCGAAGTTGCGCCAGCGCCCGAAGGTGAGGTGAGGTTTGAAATCCCTTTTCTCCCGGTCAAAACCAAACGCTTCTAATCCCTGTTCCACCGCCAGCGCCAAAGCTGTGAGCCTTTCTCCCTCTAAGCCTACCCAAAGCACCCTCGGCCTTCTTATATCAGGAAACACCCCAATTCCTCTACTGACGACGGCGAAGGATGAAATGGACCGCAGCGCATGCTCCAGCGCGTTCATTATAGGCGAAACATCCTCTTCTTTAACTGCCCCAAGAAACTTGAGCGTGAAATGAAAATTTTCTTGATCCACCCAGCGGATTCCTTTAAGGCTGCGCTTGAGTCGGGATTGAACTTCGGCAACCTTCTGAGCCACATCCGGGCTGAGCCGCACTCCGACAAAGGCACGAATCACTGCTTGCTGCCGTTCGTATTCGCTTCTAAGGCCGTTCTTAACCAGTTGAGCGCCGCCTGTGAGGCCGTCGCTATGATCCGCTCCCGCTCACCGCGAAAGTGAAAAAGCTGGGCATCGCATTGTTGGCGATCGGACAATCCCATCCATACAGTCCCTACGGGCTTTTCCGGACTCCCGCCGGTCGGGCCAGCAATTCCGGTAACGCTAAGCCCTATGTCTGCCTCGGCCCGCTCTTTAACTCCCTGGGCCATCTCCAAAGCGGTTTCGCGGCTCACCGCTCCGTGACGCTCTAAAGTAGTTTTCCGAACCCCGAGGAAACGGACCTTGGCTTCGTTAGAATAGACCACGGCGCCGCTCTTAAAATAGGCCGAACTTCCCGCCACGCGTGTTATCCGATGACTGATGAAGCCGCCGGTGCAAGATTCCGCAAGGGCCAAAGTCCAAGATTGCTTGAGCAGCAGCTGGCCAACGATTTCTTCTAGAACTTGCTCCCCTTCGGCGTAGATGTAAGAACCCAACAGCTCTCTAATACGGGCCCGCAGTTCGAAAAACTTGCTTTCCCCCTCTTTTCCTCCCCTAACCATTAAGCGCAGAGTGAGATCTGGAAGGTGCACGCGG
>VBLN01000439.1:0-2229 GCA_005878685.1 Deltaproteobacteria bacterium
ACCTCCCTTCTCCCCCTCTTTGCCGAGGACGAAGACAATTCTAACAGACCCAAAGTCGATCAGTTTCCCGTCACGATTTTTAGTTGTTTCAGCGGGCGGGACGAGATCGACACCGTAGCCAAGGAGATTCTAAGGCTCGTGTCCGAGGAGGGACTGTCCTTCAATGAGATTGGAGTCGTGGGTCGCACGCTCGAACCTTATCTCCCATGGATTCAAGAGATTTTCTCCCATCATTCCATTCCCCTGACCGCTTCGGCCGAGAAACCGCTCGTGCAATATCCCCTGGCCAAAGCGGTGCTCCTGCTCATCAATCTCCCGCTTAAAGGCTACCTCCGCTCCCAGGTCATCGACCTGATCGGCTCGCCGTTCTTTAACCGTCGCCCCCCAGGTCGAGAGACTACCCCGAGACCGGATCATTGGGATCTCTTGACCCGCAAGTTAGGCATCAGCAAAGGAATCGAGGAATGGCGCCGAGTCGAAAGACAAATCGACAGGGACATCTCGGTAGCGGAAAGCGCCAATGATGACGAAGAACCCAAGACAATGACCATTCCAGCAAGTCAAGTCCGCGCCTTATGGAATCTCTTTATCGAGCTTTATAGCGATCTCGGGACGCTGCCCAAGGAAGCCTCCTGGAGTCACTACGTGAAAGCCTGGCAGACGCTGCTCAAAAAATGGCTGAGCATCGACTCAGAGACGGCCGCGGAGAAATCATCCCTCGGGCTCGTACAAGAAGCAGTTTTGGAGGTTCTCGAAAGGCTTTCCGCCCTGGACGTTGTCGGTGAAAAAATCTCGTCCACCCATTTTCTCCAAACCTGCCAGTATTGGCTGGAACGCGCCTCGGTCCCATTCTCCGATAACAGCGTCAAAGAAGTGGCGGTTCTGGACGCGATGGCGGCGAGGGGCATCACCTTCCGCGTTCTTTTCATCATCGGGTTGAACGAGGGCCTTTTTCCTCGAACCATCCGCGAGGATGCCTTCCTCCGAGACCGTGAGAGAGAACTGCTAGAGACGGTGCTCGGATACAAAGTGGCCACCAAGCTGGGCGGCTTCGATGAAGAGAGGTTGCTCTTTACCCTGTTAGTCGGAGCGGCAAAGGAGAGACTCTACGGTCTCTACCAGAGAACCGATGAATCGGGAAGGCCGCTTGCCCCTTCTTGGTATCTCGACGAGCTGCGCCGTGCCTTCGGCCAAGAGAAAACCAAAGAGATCACGCTCCCCCGCGGCGTAGTGGAAAAGGAAGTTTTTAAGCCTTTCGACCGAAGAGAACTGTTGCCTCCTCAAGAGCTGGCCATCCGGCTGATTCTGACATCGAAGGACCCCATGCCTCTCGTAGACAGCTGTCTGCCGTCGTCCTCTCTCTACAGGCGCGGCAGCGAAGTAATCAAACGGCTGGAGACAATCACCGAAACCCTCGCAGACCATGACGGCGTGGTGGGTCCCCTCCCCGACTATTGGAAGCGAATTACCGAAGAGGGACTGTCTCCGACTTCCCTG
The DNA here is from genome assembly GCA_005878685.1 of Deltaproteobacteria bacterium. Lineage (GTDB taxonomy): Bacteria > Desulfobacterota > Binatia > UBA9968 > UBA9968 > DP-36. The sequence goes on from VBLN01000439.1 coordinate 1,498, forward strand.
GAAGGCTATGCCCGCTGTCCCTTCCAGTTCTTTGCCCGGACTCTGCTCGGGCTAGAGCGGCTCAAGCGACCCGAAGAAGTCATAGGTCCTGGTCCCGCTGACGTCGGACAGATGGTTCATTCGATTCTGAAAGCCTTCTACCAGGAGCTCATCGATCGTAAATTTTTCCTCTCGAAAGAAAAGTCGACGGATATCACGCCGATCCTTAGAGCCGTAATGCAAAGGGTCTTTCTTGACTTCGAGCAGAATAACCCCATCGGATATCCGCTCGCCTGGGAAATCCTCCGGGAGGGGATCACGATACTTCTCGAGCAGGCCGTTGCCCAAGATCTTAAAGCGCTCTTCGAGTCCGGATACAGTCCCGGCACCCTCGAGCATGAGGCGACAGACCGGCTGCCGGAGAACTGGCCGAGTCCGTTGAACGGACTCACCATCCGTGGGCGCATGGACCGCATCGACTACCAGCCGCAGGAGAACCGCTACCGCGTTATCGATTACAAACTTAGATCGGGAAAGTCTCGACACCCCATAGATAAAGATCTCCTTCGCTCCGCTCTGCGCGGCCAAAGAATCCAGGCACCCTTCTATCTACTCCTAGGAAGGAAATACGCCGGCCAACAAATTTTCGAGAGCGCAGCAGCTTCTATCGACGCCGCGTTCTATTTCCTTGCGCCCCAATGGCCCGAGGGTCCTTTGGTCGTCGAACCTTTACCCGGTGACGCGTGGGAGGGA
>VBLN01000439.1:2368-2893 GCA_005878685.1 Deltaproteobacteria bacterium
CAGGAAAAAAAGACTGAATAGTGATGACGAACCAGACGGTACCGTTACCTGACGCTTCAGACCGGCATAGAGCCGCAACCACCTTCGATCGCAATGTCGTCGTCACGGCGGGCGCGGGCACGGGAAAAACTCGCCTGCTGGTAGACCGGCTGGTGCATCTTCTGATGCGTGATCCCGAGGTCAAGTTGACGGAGATTGTCGCTCTGACCTTCACCAACAAGGCGGCCAACGAGATGAAGATCCGACTGCGCGAGCGGCTGGAATCGTACATCGCCGTGCAGTTGGATAGCGCGCCGACGAGTCCAAAAGAGGAAGAGACTCGGGCAGAGCTTCGCGCTTTGATGGAGCGATACCATCTTTCCAAGGAAAGATTGAATCGCCGCGCCTCGATAGCGTTGCGCCAGATCGAGAGGAGCGAGATCGGAACCATCCATAGCTTCGCCGCAAGCCTACTCAGGCTCTATCCCATGGAGGCCGGCGTCGATCCTCAATTTCTCGAAGATGACGGTACGCGCTTCGAGCGCC
>VBLN01000439.1:2920-4949 GCA_005878685.1 Deltaproteobacteria bacterium
GGCCGAGATAAAAAAGCTGGCCGCTTCCCTGTGCTCCGAGACCCTAGATCTTCAGCGGCTCAGCGCACTTGCACATGAGAAAGAGATTCCCGACCCGATTCAGGACTGGCTGAAATCGCTGGAGAGACGAGCCGCCCTGTTGCTCCGACAACACCGCGAAAACCGAAGCAACGAGAAACTGCTCAGCGCCTCGCATGCGATCGTGCGAAGATTCCTGCGCTCAGAAACCGCCGGGGATGGGGTGCTCGAGATCGACGGCGAGTCGCTTTCAGGAAACGTCAACAAAAAGCTCAAGGGATGGCGGGAAGAAAATGTTGAGGAGGCTCAGGAGATCGTGCGTGTTGCCAGAGCCTTGTGCCAGGTGGACGAATCCTTGAGTAGCTGCCTGTGCGATCTGCTCATCCCGTTCTCGGAGAACTTTCGCGAGAGCTTTACTCAACAAGGGATGATCTCCTTCGACGGTCTGCTGGCGCGCGCGCGAACTCTTGTACGCGATTATCCCGTCGTCCGTGAGGAATTGAAGCACCGCTTCAAGGCGATCCTCATCGACGAGTTCCAGGACACCGATCCGATCCAGTATGAGATCCTCGTCTATCTGGCCGAAGACCTTGGCCAGCGGGCCACAGACTGGAGCAAGGTCAAGCTCACTCCGGGAAAGATCTTTGTGGTGGGAGATCCGAAGCAGTCCATCTATGCCTTTCGCCGCGCCGACATCGAGGCGTATCTGCAAATTACCGAGAAGATGATCAAGGCCCAAAACGGCATCGAATGCCAACTGGTCACCAACTTCCGAAGCCACGGAATTATCCTGGACGTCGTCAACGGCGTCTTCGACCGGCTCATCCAACCGCGGGAAGGTCTACAGCCCGCTTATGTCCCTATCCAACCCGCTCCTTTAGAGAGCGATGAAAATCGAAGCGAAAGCTCTCTTCCCTTTCGCAAGGTGACCATTCGAAAAGTCCATGGCGAAAGCGAAACACTCAATACCGAGTCCGCACGTAGACTTGAAGCTGAGAGTTTAGCCCGATGGCTCGAGGAAGAGGTTTTGGGCAAGACCGAGATCCTCGATGAAGAAGGGACAACCGTGCTCGTCCAAGCGAAGCATGTCGCCATACTTTTGCGAAAACTGACGGACGTGCATCACTACTTGGAGCCGCTCCGCAGACGGGGCCTGCGCTACGTGGTCGAGGGAGAAAGACATTTCTATGCAGTTCAAGAGATCATTGATGCCGTAAATCTGCTCCGGGCAGTAGAAAACCCGCATGACAAGCTAGCTCTGGTCGGCGTCTTGCGCTCGCCGCTAGGCGGCCTTCACGACGCGGCCATCTACGAGCTCCATCGCCAACGGCTCCTGGACTACCGCGTCGGAGAGCGCTTCAAAGACAACAAGCAAAAGCCGTTCTCAGATATAAAGGAGCTTTACGGACTCCTTCGAAGACTTCATCGAGAGACTCGAGCTCTTCCAGTGGGGGAGGCGATAGCCCAGATCTTCGAGAGCACACCGATCCGTCTCTTAGCAGCGAGCTCCTTCCATGGAGAGCAGGCGGTAGCTAATTTAGAGAAGCTCCGACAGCAAGCCGAACTCATGGGTAGAGAAGGGTTGAGCACTCTCAAAGAGGCCATCGGCAGACTCGAGTCCAGAGTCCTCGAGATAAAGGAAGAAGCGGAGAGCGCGCTGGCGGAAGAAAACCTGGACGCCATTCGAATTCTCAGTATTCACAAATCCAAAGGACTGGAGTTCCCGGTCGTCGTCCTGGCCGGATGCCACACGGTGCCGAATCAAATGGGAGAGAGAGATCCAGCAGCCTTGTATGATTGGTCAACGAACCTGGCGGGGCTGCGCACCGAGTCTTACTGGAGCTTGGCTGGACTCTACATCGCCGAAAAGGCGAGGCGGCGCGAAAAAGAAGAGCAAAAGCGGGTATTCTATGTCGCTATGACCAGGGCGCGCGAGCACTTGATGATCTCCTGCGCCCCGACTGATAAGAGTTCCCAGGGGAGCTACCTTTCGATGCTCGAACAAACTCTC
>VBLN01000439.1:5076-6491 GCA_005878685.1 Deltaproteobacteria bacterium
GAAGATTGTGAATCAGCTCTCCGGACACCGCGTTTTCTCACCCCGACGATGCTGAAGCAGCAAGAGGCAGAGTTGACTGAAGGCCTGCGTGAAAAGGATCGAGTTGTGATCTCCCCGGAGCTGCCGCTCCTCATCGGAGAATTGGCCCATCGCTTTCTTGAGGATTGGAATTTCGGCGACGATCCGACACGGTTTCGAGCGACGCTACAACCGCTCTTGGACAGATGGGTCGAGCCTAGCAAGCAAGAAAATCGAGAACATCTCCAACGCGAGCTTGAAGAGATCTTTGATGCCTTCTTTTCTTCTGCAGCCTATCGTGAGTTAAGCTCGTCCCAGATCCTGGCGCGCGAAGTTCCTCTTTTGATCCCGTGGGACGACGGCCAGATCATGGAGGGCGTGATTGACCTGATCTATGAAAAGGATGAACTTCTTTACCTTGCAGACTATAAATCAGACCGCGTCCGGAAGAAGGATTTTCGCGACGTCGCCCAAACCTATCACCATCAAGCCAAAATCTATTCCACCGCCGCTAAACGAAGCCTGCGCAGAGATGTCGCGGCCTTCAACCTGATATTTCTGCGTCTGGGCGAAGCGATACAGATTTAGCCTTTCCCTGTCGGTCCAGACTTTTTTTCCAATGACGGACCTTCGCTATAATCTGAAAAATCGCTTCGCATTTCCTCCCAGCACGGCCTCCTTCTCTGCTAGAGAGAGTTCCGGCCTTTCCAGAGTTTCATGGATCATCTGCTTCGCTGCGATGACATCGACCTCGTGCGGATAATCCGAGGCGTAAGCGAACGAGTCACTGCCCACCTGTTTGGCGACATAGGGAAGGATCTGTTCATTGCCTTCACATCCGACGAGCATCTGGCCGCTAGAAAGATATTCCTCCAGGGAGCGTCGCTTTCCCGTCGGAGTTGTATAGATGCTCTCATCACGATCCATCCGATCTTTGAGAAGGACAATCCAGGCGCACCCTCCCTCAAAGAACCCGATTCGAACATCGCGATACCGATCAAAGACTCCGTGATAGATCAGAGACACCATCTCTAGAGCGAGCGGGACCGGATGGCGCAGCGTGCGCGCTGCCCATGGATCCGTGAAAGTATCCGCCCCGAGCCCGAGACTCGATCCTCCATGAAGCCCCAAGACGCAGCCCAGGTTTGCCGCCTCTTCGTAAACCGGCCAGTAGTAATCGTGGCCCAAATGCAGGGGCAATCCGCGTGAGGGCAACATCGCCCCTGGCAAGCCCAGCTCAAGGACCAAGCGCCGCAGTTCTTTCACCGCTGCTTTGACATCCTGCATGGCGATGAGACCCATGGGGTGGAGCCGTTTGTCCACTCGCCGGTAACGGTCGGCCACATAATCATTGAAGGCCCCGCATACTCGGACCGCATAATCCGCCTGCTGAATAA
>VBLN01000024.1:0-1033 GCA_005878685.1 Deltaproteobacteria bacterium
GGAGAAAGCCTCGACATAGGTCCGGGCCATCCCTCCTGAGCCGATCATCCCGACTACATGGCTATCCTGCCGCGCGAGATACTTTACCCCCAACCCGGCTCCGCCGGCCACGCGCATGTGCTGAAGGAAGCCGTCGTTGATAAGCGCCGCGGGCATGCCGTCCGACGCGCTGAACACGAAGAGAAGGCCGCAATAAGTTCCCGGCTGGACGCAGTGCTTGTTCTCCCTCTGCTCGCCTTTGTTTCCAGGCCAACTCACGATATCCGAGAGCATGCGCGCAACGACAAACCCGTCCCTCTTGGCGCCGCCGGTCATGACCGCCCAACGGTAATAACTCTCCGGACGCTCACACGGCAAATAGACATCGATGCGTCCCATGGTCGCCGCATTGCCCCTGACGATTTCCTTTTGCGTCTCCTCGAGCGCCTCCAGTGTCATGGTCGTCCTTTAAAAGCAGCATGAAAAATCCCTCTTACACTTTCCGATGGTCCGACGGACCCAGAATCGATCTCTTTTCGGTCTCTTCAATATGACGAATGAAACGGTACTTGTTCTCGACCTCGTCCATTAAAATGGGCGGCAGGGCTGGCTGTCCCTGTTCGACTTTGGCTGCAATGAAGCTAAGCGCGCTCCTCTTCCAGGCTTTAAGAAACTCTTGCCGGAAATCGTCCGGATTCTTCACCCAGCAAGCGTGCTTATAGCCCGCGCCTTTGACTAAGGCGACCGCGTCCGTGCCTGCTACCGTCGCAGTCTGCGTCGCGCCCGATGCCTCATAGCACTGATTGTCGAATAAAAGATGAATGAGATTGGGCGGATTCTGCCAGGCGATGGTCGGCAGTCCGCAGAGATTCATCAAGAAGGCGCCATCCCCGTCAATGACTATGACCTTGCGGTCGGGAAGCCCAAGCGCGATCCCCAAAGAGATAGAAGAGGCGAGCCCCAAAGTGCGTGGCCTGAAGTTCCCATCGCCAGGTCTCAAGGCCTGCCACTCCCGTGCTGCCCAGCCCGCCGCGACTACCAGCGCATCCCCAGC
>VBLN01000024.1:1077-4961 GCA_005878685.1 Deltaproteobacteria bacterium
TTCGTCAGCAGCACGGCAACCGGTTTTTTGGAATCCTCCGCCAGAATCTGGGCGCCCCGCAGCGTCTCCGCGACCTCGTCCGTTTTTCTCAGGATATAGGTCCGAAGGCCCAGCCCTTTGAGCACTGGTTCGGTTACCGAGCCTACGGTTGCAAAGCCACGGTCCCCAAGATCGCCGGCATAATAGATCAGGAGAAGAACTGGGATTTGAAACTGAAGGCAAGTTGTGGTGAGGCCGTTGGAGCTATTGAGCAGCCCGGCGTTCTGCATCAAGAGAGTCGTCTTTTTGCCGGTAAGATAGGCGCCGGCACATATGCCGACACCTTCCTCCTCGCGACACAAAGGCACGTGCCTAATGTCCGGATCTCTATCCATCGTCTTGATGACCTCGACAATCTTTAGGTCCGGAAGGGTTGCAACAAAGTCAATGCCCGCCCGTTTCAGCCCCGCAACAATATTCTCAGCGGCTTCTTTAGCGTCCATCATGTCGCTCTCAGCTCTCCGCGTGACAGACTCCGTTTCATGACCTATCCCCGCATACTAAAACCATCAGGATAATTCAAGGTGAACCCTATACCACGACTCGCGTTCGTGACGGTGTGAGGCTGCCCTACGGGCAATTCCAAAACATTCGCTCCCCCGCTGACACGGGACATTCTGCGATAGCGGCTGAAGAATGACGATCCCTGTTCACGATCAGAGCACACTTTTTAACGGAACGCCTTTCCAGTCTTGACACAACAGAAGCAATCTCTATAGGATAAAGTCGACTAAGAGCCAAGTATGGAGAGAGTCGTCAAAGTCAGTCAGGACCATGTCTGGGTCGGCATCGAGGATCAACGGGTGTTCTTTGGCCTTACGAACTACGGCCAGAGCGAGCTCGGACACATCATCTCTGTCGAGCTTCCCGAAATTGGAGACACAGTCGAAAGGGGAGAGCCTTTTATGGAGTTGGAATCTGTCGAGACGGTCTCCGAATTGATTGCCCCTGTGTCGGGAAGAGTGCTCGCTACCAATGCCGACCTAGAGCGTCATCCCTCCATCATCAATGAGGATCCTTACAATGAAGGATGGATGATTGAGGTCAAACTCGAGGACGTATCCGAAGTCAAGTCCCTTATGGACATGGATGAATATTATCACTTCGTCTTTAAATCACATTCTGAATAGCTCTTCCCTCGCCGGCCTTGCTCTGTTCTCCGCCCTCTGTTTTTCCTCGTTCGGCTTATCCCAACCCGCACCGACCGAACAGATCAGGGAGAGGCAGTTTGCCCAAGCCCGCCGACACATGGTGGAAAGGGATTTGCGGGCGCGCGGGATCAAAGACCCAAGAGTCCTGGGAGCCATGGCATTGGTTCCACGTCACCTGTTTCTGGAGGAGCGGCTCCGCAGCTCCGCATACCTAGATCAGCCTTTACCCATCGGACAGGGGCAGACCATCTCTCAACCCTACATTGTCGCTCTCATGACTGAACTTCTCGAACTCAAGGGGAACGAGAGAGTGCTGGAGATCGGCACGGGATCGGGATATCAAGCGGCCATATTGAGTCATTTGGCGAAAGAAATCTATACTGTTGAAATTATTCCTGCGCTCGCCGAAAGAGCGAAGGAGCGATTGGGTCGGCTAGGACACGCGAATGTCTGGGTCAAGACAGGAGACGGATTCTTTGGATGGAAGGAAAAAGCGCCGTTTGATGCGATTCTCCTTACAGCCTCAGCGGAAGCGACCCCCGAGCCTTTGTGGGATCAGCTCCGCGAACTGGGGTACTTGGTCATGCCTATCGGTGAAGCCAACAAGGATCAGAAGCTAATCCGAGTGAAAAAGATGGTGGGCCGGCAGCAGGCCGAAGAGATTACGGGCGTGATTTTTGTCCCGATGACCGGGGCGAGCCGGAAGGAACCTCGCTAAGCGTTTTCGTCCTCTTGGCCTTTGACTCTGAGGAGCCGAACCGATAGATTATTTCTCCTGGCCGAGCCAAGCCAAGTTCATCCCGGGCGACTTTTTCCAGATAAAGATCGTCGTGGCGGAGACGGTAGATGCGGTCGCGCAGGATCTCATTTTCGCTTTGTAGGAAAAAATTCCTTTCATCCAGCCTTTTCTTTTCTCCCCACAGCCGCCAGAGATGAATCGCGCCTCGTTCTCCAAAAATGGTAAAGAGCGAAAGTATGATCAGTAAAAGGATGAAAGCGTAGATGAACTGGCGCTGGTGCAAGATCTTCGCGGATAGCATTTTGAAAAGAGACCTTGGATTAATATAGCACAATTTTTTTCTCTCTGCCGTCTTTCGATTACTGCCGGAGGTGAAGGATGAAGATTGAACGAGTTCGCGCGCGCGAGGTCCTGGATTCCAGGGGTCAACCCACTGTCGAAGTGGACGTAACGCTCAAGAATGGGACGGTGGGACGAGCCACAGTTCCCTCTGGAGCCTCTACCGGCGAGCACGAAGCGCTGGAGCTTAGAGACGGAGGACCACGCTTCTTGGGAAAAGGAGTGGAACAGGCTGTCGGCAACATCAATCGACTTCTCGCTCCGCGGCTGCGCGGCAGAGACGCGAAGGATCAGGAAGGCCTTGACCGCCTCATGACAGATCTGGATGGAACTCCGGACAAACGAAGGATTGGAGCGAACGCTATTCTGGGGGTATCCCTCGCTGCCGCCAAGGCTCAAGCCAACGCTGAGAAGTTACCCCTCTACCGGTACCTGGGCGGTCCTCGGGGCAAAACCCTACCAGTACCGCTGCTCAACGTGCTCAACGGCGGTGTCCATGCTGATAACAACGTTGACTTTCAGGAGTTCATGATCGCCCCTGTCGGGATGAAAAACTTCGCCGAGGCATTGAGAGCAGCTGCTGAAATCTTTCAGACTTTGAAGAAAGTTTTGCAGAAGCGAGGCTACTCCACCAGCGTCGGAGACGAAGGAGGATTTGCTCCTCGCCTGAGAGCGAACGAGGAGGCCGTGGAGCTCTTGTTGGAAGCCATCAGCCAAGCCGGCTATAAACCCAGGGATGAGGTGGCTCTGGCACTCGATATAGCGGCGAGTGAACTCCACGATGCGGGCGACTACGTCTTTAAGAAGTCTGACGGCGCCAAAAAAAGCCACGCCGAGTTGATCCGTCTGTATGAAGATTGGGTTCGACAGTATCCCATCATCTCCATAGAAGATGCCCTCGCGGAGGACGATTGGGAGGGGTGGAAAATGCTGACCGATGCCTTGGGGAAAAAGATTCAGCTCGTAGGCGATGACCTCTTTGTAACGAACAAAACAAGATTAGGTCGCGGCATCGAATCTGGAGTCGCTAACTCGATTCTGATCAAAGTGAATCAGATCGGCACGCTGACTGAGACCCTGGAGACTATGCGCTTAGCAAAAAAATCAGGCTACACCACAATCATCTCGCACCGCTCCGGGGAGACGGAAGATACAACGATCGCCGATTTGGCGGTAGCGACTAATGCCGGTCAAATCAAGACTGGTGCTCCCTGCCGCGGCGAGCGGACGGCTAAGTACAATCAGCTGCTGCGGATCGAGGAAGCACTAGGCAAGAGAGCGGTGTTTGCCGGGAAGAAGGCTTTTAGAACGATCTGAAATGAAAAGGGAAGCCGCTGAAGAAAGAAAGGAAAGAGCCCTAGCCATTGCGGGGCGCTTAACGAAGGCTTACCCAGAAATCCGCGTCCCGCTCCATCACCGGAATAACTATGAGCTGTTAATCGCGACTATTCTCTCCGCCCAGTGCACGGATGAGATGGTGAACAAAGTCACACCTGATCTCTTTCGCCGCTATCCAACTCCGGACCTACTGGCCTGCGCTCCTGTCGGCCGGATCGAAAGAATGATTCGTCGCCTTGGGCTCTTTCGCGCCAAGGCGCGCTCGTTAAAACAATGCG
>VBLN01000024.1:5018-13308 GCA_005878685.1 Deltaproteobacteria bacterium
GGAGAAAAACCGCCAACGTCATTTTAGGGCATGCGTTCGGCGGCCCCGGGATCGTCGTCGATACTCATTGCAAGCGACTTTCGCACCGCCTGGGCCTGACAAAACAGGAAGATCCAAATAAGATTGAGCAGGATCTGATGAAACTGCTGCCGTCTCAGGAGTGGACGGGATTCTCCCACCGCCTGATCCTCCACGGCCGCAGAGTCTGTTACGCTAGAAAACCAAACTGCAAGGATTGTTTTCTTAACGACCTTTGCCCTTCTGTCAATTTTTAGATCGGTTGCGTCTTCACTATCACCCGTGCCGCTTGAATCCCACAATCTGCCGCCGGTCCTTCTTGCTAGGCGGGCCCCTTAACCCAAGCCCTGGTTGTCCCTGAAGGCGGAGTTGCGCGGCGAGAGTTTCTCTATTCTTCTTACTATCTTCCGTCTCCTCATATATGAGCTGAGCTTCTGACGCGGGCCGCGATGAGCAGATAACGCTTGGACCACAACCACCCACTCGTAGGGGCCTCTTCGGATCTTAAGCTCGTCGCCTCCACGAATGATGTGACTCGACTTGGTGCGGTTGCCATTCAGATGCACTTTTCCACCGTCGACCGCCTCGGCTGCGAGGCTTCTCGTTTTAAAGAAACGCGCAGCCCACAGCCATTTGTCGATCCGAATCTGCTCTGTCGATTTTAGATGCTCCATCTATGCATTCTTACACAATCTGAGAGCTGCCTCATTGAAACCTCTCAGTCTGCCGCTTTCAAAATATCACAAGAAAGGATAGAAGAGCCATAAAAGACCCAAGGAGACGATCATGGCAAAGCACATAAATATCATTCATCTTTCCGCGGTTCCTGTGGAGCAGATGAAAGTTCCGGACGGCTCCGCATTTGGCGGCTCACGTCAAAGAGTGGGAGCTGCCATTGGCGCTAAAAAACTAGGCTACAGCTTCTTTGCCGTCCCTCCAGGAAAGGCGGCGTTTCCGTTTCACTTACATCACACCAACGAGGAAATGATCTACATCTTCGAAGGCGAAGGTATCTTACGGCTGGGTAAGGATGAGGTTCAGGTCTCCGGGGGAACCTTTATCGCCTTTCCTCCCGGAGCAGACCACCCGCATCAACTCATCAACACATCCAATCGCGACCTTCGATACCTCTGCGTCAGCACCATGGAGTACCCGGAGATCGCTGAATACCCCGACTCCGATAAGATCGGCACCTATGTGACGGGCGCTTCAGACGGAGGGTTTCGCGCGCTTTACCGGAAGGAAGCGAATGTTTCCTACTATGACGGAGAAAGCAGCGGCGAGATCGAGCGGATCAAAAAATCATCTAACTAGAGCCCGATGGTAAATCCGAATTTGTGTTGATTGGCTTGGCAGGCTTCAATTTAATTCTTCTTCCTGTTTTTTTCTCTCCTCCAACTTTTTCTCCGCCTCTCCCAGCTTTTGCTTGGCGCCTTCGTAGTAGTCAAGCTCTTTTCTCACCGTCTCTCTGACGGCTTGCTTTACTTTGTTTCCCTTTGCCGTATCCTCGCCCTGGCCGCAGCCGAGAAAGGACAGAACCACAATTAAACCTCCAATTCGTTTCCACCTTCTCATGTTTTTCTCTTCAAGAGCGCTCTCATTTCCCGTTATGCCCAGCGGACTGCTGTAGCTCATGCAAACTGATTGCTCCCTCTCGGATCATCTTCAGCTCATCTCCAAGAACTTCCACCACGGTTGAACCCTGTCTTCCCCCGAGTCTTCCTCCGTCGAGGAATATCTCGATCTTATCCGAAAAATAGCGCCGCGCCTCCTGGATCGTTCGCGCCGGTTCTGCGCCGGAAGGATTCGCGCTGGTGGCTGTAACGGGCCGACCCAAAGCCTGCGGTAGCTGCTTGGCGACAGGATGACTTGAGATGCGAACGCCGATTTTTCCTTCGCGGCTTAACAGCGGTCGTGGAAGACCCTTCCTAGCAGGAAGAACCAAGATCAGCGGGCCAGGCCAGAAATGATTCATCAGTTTCTGCGCGGCAAGGGGAATTTCCGTTACAATCTCGGTCAGCATCCGCTGATCCCCAATGATCACTGCGATCGGGTTGTCAGCGTTCCGTCCCTTAAGGGAGACGACCCGCTCAACGGCACCGGGACCAAAGGCATCGGCCCCTAAGCCATAAAAAGTCTCGGTGGGAAAGACAATGACTTCACCGCGTTTAAGCGCCCGAACCGCAGAGGAGAGAGCCTCAGCGCTTTTGTCTTTCACCCTGGAGCTTCTTATCTCTTTCGGCGACACTTGAGGCCATCTCCTCTTTGAACCGAGCAAGTTTGGCCGAGATCTTTGGATCTTTACGGCCTAAGATCTCTGCGGCAAATATCCCCGCGTTGGCGGCTCCAGCTTTGCCGATTGCCATCGTGGCTACCGGCACGCCGGCAGGCATTTGCACAGTTGAGAGAAGCGCATCCAGACCTTTAAGACTAGAAGAATCGATAGGAACTCCGATAACGGGAACTGTAGTATTAGCAGCCACGGCGCCGGCCAAATGAGCCGCCGCACCGGCGCCCACAATGATCGCCTCGATACCCCGCTTCGCGGCCGTTGCCGCGTATTCGATAGTCTTTGAAGGAGTGCGATGGGCTGAAAGGATGCGAGTTTCATAAGGAATACCAAAAGAATCGAGACGCTTCTCAGTCTCGCGCATGACCTCGAGATCCGATTCGCTTCCCATGAGGATTCCGACTTTAGGACGCAGCGATGAACTCTTTGCCACTCTTTCCTTTCTCCCTTTCCAAGGCGCGCTGGGCGATATCCGTGCGGTAATGCATTCCTTCCCAGTGAATCTGGCCAACCGCCCAGTATGCCGCTTTGACAGCTGCCCCGATATTCTTGCCTAAAGCCGTGACGCCAAGTACCCTCCCTCCCAACGTCAACCAGTCGCCGTCTTTTTTGACCGTTCCCGCATGAAAGACAGAACCCTTCCGCCAATCCTTCAAATTCTCTAGCCCACTGATTTTCTTTCCCTTTTCATAGCAGCCCGGGTAGCCTTGAGCGCTTAACACCACACAGACGGCTGCGTCTTCACGCCATTCCGCTTTAACCTGATCCAGCCTTCCCTCGATCGTCGCTTGCAAAAGCGGGACGAGATCACTCTTAAGTCGCATCATAATTGGCTGGCACTCCGGGTCACCGAATCTGGCGTTGAATTCTAAAACCTTGGGACCTTGACCATTGATCATAAGCCCCGCATACAGGATTCCGCGGTAGCATATTCCTCGTTTCTTCAGGCCTGATAGCAGCGGCCTGAAGATCTCCTCAAGGATGCGCCGGTGGAGATCCGCCGTCACGACGGGCGCTGGCGAGTATGCGCCCATGCCCCCCGTGTTCGGACCTTGGTCGCCATCAAAAACGCGCTTGTGATCCTGGGCGGAGGCGAGCGAAAGGATCTGCTCTCCGTCCGTAAGCACCATGAAGGACGCCTCTTCCCCTTCAAGAAACTCCTCGATCACGAGCTTGTCGCCCGCCGAGCCGAACACCTTCCGCACCAAAATCTCATCAATCGCAGCCTCCGCCTCCTTGCGACTCGCACAGATGAGGACTCCCTTGCCGGCCGCCAAACCATCGGCCTTCACGACATAAGGCGGCGACATCTGACTCAGATACTTCTTAGCCGAGAGAGCATCGCTGAAAGTTTCGAAGCGACCCGTGGGAATGTGGCTTTCTTTCAAGATCTCCTTTGCGAAGGCCTTGCTTCCCTCTAACCGCGCCGCCGCACGATTCGGACCGAAGATCTTGAGACCCCTCTCCTCAAACAAATCGGCAATTCCCAAAGTCAGCGGGAGCTCAGGCCCTACCACTGTAAAATCGATCTTTTCTCTCTTTACGAAGCCAGCAAGCGCCTCAATCTGCTCGGGTCCAATGGCGACCAGTTCTGCGATCTCTCCAATCCCCCCATTTCCAGGCGCGCAGTAGATTTTTTCGACCTTCGGACTCTGGCGGATCTTCCAGACAAGAGCATGCTCTCTGCCGCCGCTGCCAATAACTAAGATTTTCATGGAGATTAGCTCTCGGCTTCCAGCAGTCAGCTGTCAGCCAAGAGCTGAGGGCTGATTGCTGATAGCTTTAATGTCTAAAATGCCTCATGCCAGTGAAGAGCATCGCCATGCCATGCGCATTGGCCGCGGCGATGACCTCAGAATCTTTAATTGAGCCGCCCGGCTGAATGACTGCAGTCGCTCCAGCCTTCGCCGCCTCCTCCACTCCGTCTGGGAATGGGAAAAAGGCATCTGAAGCGACCACTGAACCGCGCAGGTTAAGCCCATGAGTCTCTGCCCGCATCACCGCTATCTTCACCGAGTCGACCCGGCTCATCTGGCCGGCGCCGACGCCTAGCAGCTGATCTCTGGAGGAAAAAACGATGGCATTCGATTTCACGTGGCGGCAAACCCGCCAGCCAAAACCCAACGCGCCTACTTCTTCTCCTGTTGGTTTGCGTTCTGTAACGATCTTGCAGCTGCGGACGTCCACGGAGCCCCGATCCCAATCCTGAACCAAAAGACCGCCCTTGACTCGACGGAGATCGTAACCCCCATTTTCTTTCTCGCTCATGTTCAGCTCAAGCAGCCGGAGATTGAGAAGCCGCTTCGAGGATGAAAGAACCGCCTTCGCTTCTGGAGCGAATCGTGGAGCTATGATGATCTCCAAAAAAATATCTTTGAGCTCGTTGGCTGTCTCTTCATCGACCGGACGATTGAAGGCGATCACGCCGCCGAAGATTGAGACCGGATCCGAGGCGCGCGCCTTGCGAAAGGCGTCGGCAAGCGCCCCGTTGGAAACGGCGACCCCGCAAGGATTGGTGTGCTTGATCACTACTGTAGCCGTCTCTGAAAATTCCAAGACGGCACGCAAGGCGGCATCCGCATCGAGAATGTTGTTAAAGGAAAGCTCCTTCCCCTGGATCTGCTTGGCGCGTGCGATGGACGGGCCACGGATTTCTCCGCCGGAGTAAAAGGCTGCGTTCTGATGCGGGTTTTCTCCGTAGCGGAGATCCTGGATCTTCTGGAACTGAAGATTCAAGGTTTGACCGAACTGAGTAGGCCTCTTTTCTCCATCCAGCGAGTCCAGATAGTTGGAGATCGCTCCATCGTAGTGAGCCGTATGGCGAAAGGCCTTGCATGCCAGAGCAAAGCGCGTCCCTTCTGAAAGTTCACCCTTTGGCCGCAGCTCCGATAAAACCGCATCATAGTCGGCGGGATCCACGACGACGGCCACATGAGCAAAATTTTTGGCCCCCGCCCGGACCATCGAAGGGCCTCCGATATCAATCTGCTCCACGATCTCCGCAAACGGCGCGCCGCGTTCGGCCGTCGCCTCAAAGGGATAGAGGTTCACGACCACCAAATCGATGGGAGTGATCCCATGATTCTTCATCTGAGCCACATGGTCTGGATTTTCCCTTAGGGCGAGAATCCCGCCGTGGATTTTAGGGTGGAGGGTCTTCACCCGACCGTCCATCATTTCCGGGAAGCCGGTGATCTCCGAAACGTCTTTAACCGCTACCCTATTCTGGTGCAGAAGCGACGCGGTTCCGCCGGTAGAGATAATTTCGATGCCGAGCTCCGAAAGGCTGCGGCAGAATTCGATGACGCCCTGTTTGTTGGACACGCTGACGAGGGCTCTTTGGATCTTGCCCACTCTTCTTATTCCTCCTCTGAACTGTAATGAATGCGAGGGACCCTAGAGCTGATCGAAGTGAAGATTTCGTATGAGATGGTCTCTGCCCATCGAGCCATCTCGTCTGCCGAGATGGTCTCCGCTCCCTGTCGACCTAACAGGACAACTTCATCCCCCTGCTCGACTCCCCCTATATCGGTAACATCGACCATAGTCAAATCCATGCAGATCCGACCGGCAACCGGCGCTCTTTTTCCACGAACCAGCACGGCCCCTCGATTTGAGAGAAGTCTGTGGTAACCATCTGCATAACCCAAAGGGAGCGTCGCAATGAGACTCTCCCGTTGCGTCACAAAGCTCCGACCGTAACTGACGCTTGAGCCTTTGGGCAATGTTTTGAGTTGCAAAATCTGTGTCTTCCAAGAAAGGGCCGGCTTAAGGACCACCTGACTCGTCATCTCAGGCGCAGGATAGGCCCCATAGAGCATCAGACCCGGACGCACCATAGTGAAGTAAGAAGCCGGCAACGTGATCACGGCAGCGCTGTTGGCGACGTGAATCAGAGGGGGATGAAAGCCTTCGCCGCCAATATTATCGATCAGCCTTTTAAAAGTCTTAAGTTGGTTCTGAGTGTAACTTCCCTCGGGACTGTCAGCGTGGGAAAATATTGATAGGATGCCTTCGAGCTTCAGCGCCTTCAATTTGGCGATCTCGGGAAGCCACGAACGCCTCTCGTCAGGCAAAAAGCCGATCCGACCCATTCCGGTATCTATTTTGAGGTGAAAGTCGAGCTTCGCTCCGCGTCGTTGTGCCGCTGACTCTAACTTCCGCATGACCTCTAGCTCGCCAATGACCGGAGTTAAATGGTGCTTGAGGAGATCGTCGACCTGCTCCGGGTAGATTCCTGCTAAAACGAGAATCGGCGAGCGAACCTCCCCCCGTCGCAATTCTATCGCTTCCTCTAGGGTGGCCACTCCAAAGCCGTCGCTTCCTTCCTTCTCTAAAACCCTGGCAACTTGCAGGGCACCATGACCGTAGGCATTGGCCTTGATCACTGAAAGGATCTTGACCCCTGGGCCGACTTTTCTTCTCACCTCACGAAAATTGTGGCGCAGGGGATAAAGATCGACAGCGCAGAATGTGGGGCGTCCTTTAGGAAGCGGCATCATTAAACGAGGCGCGCTAAGTGAGCCTTACACTCGGCCATAACAAATCCACTCTGGCTTGTAAAGAAAGAGAGTCAAAAGAACGAGGTTGAAGATTTCCTATGAAACCTTGGCCCCCACGTCCACCTTCTTTTCCGGAGTCAAGATCACGATGCGGTCTCCATCGGAGGCAGCCAAGAGCATCCCTTGACTCTCCACGCCGCGCAGTTTCGCCGTTTCAAGGTTTGCCACGACGACGATCTGCGTTCCTACCAGTTGCTCCGGAGCGTAGTGATTTTTAATTCCGGCGACGATCTGCCGCTGCTCTGATCCAAGATCGACCTGGAGGATCAAGAGCTTATCCGCGTTGGGGTGAGATTCAGCCTTTTGGACGATTGCAACCCTAAGATCTAGTTTCCTGAACTCCTCAATGGTGATCATAATCTATTCCTCTCAGGCAAAAGCTTTTTTCCAAGATAACAGAAGGCGCTTCGGCAAGAAAGTTTATTCTTGTTCCTCGAACGTTGAGAGATCATACGGTGCGCCGGTGCCAGGGGGGTCTTGACATCTTGTCAGCCCCATGCTTAACAGTAATTATTACTATTAACAAAAGGAGGGTTTTATGGCAAAGGGTCTAAAGGGAACAAAGAGCCACGAGAATTTGAAGAACGCTTTCGCCGGGGAATCCCAGGCGAACCGCCGTTACCTTTATTTTGCAAGGGTTGCGGACATTGAAGGCTATCCTGATGTCGGAGGGCTCTTTAGAGACACCTCTGAAGCGGAGACCGGTCACGCCTTTGGCCACCTCGATTTTCTCAAAGAGGTCGGCGATCCGGTTACGGATGTCCCCATCGGCAGCACCGAGAAGAACCTCAAGTCCGCCATCGAAGGGGAAACATACGAATACACGGAGATGTACCCAGGAATGGCTAAAACCGCTCGTCAAGAGGGCTTTGCAGAGCTGGCCGAGTGGTTTGAAACTCTAGCGAAGGCGGAAAAGTCCCACGCTGGGCGCTTCACTAAGGGCCTGGACCGGATCGCCGGGAAAGAGCCGGCCGAAGCCGCGAGTTAATCTTTAACCGGTACGTCAGGGCTGGGGCCTCCCGGCCCTGCGACGGCTACTAAAAGATGGCATCTGAATTCGACTCTAAATCGTTCTGGGATCAGTCTCAGCTTGAAGCGGAGCTGAAGCGCGTCTCCGACATTTGTAACGGCTGTCGCCGCTGTTATAACCTCTGTCCTTCTTTCAACGATCTGATCGACCGGCTCGATACGGAAGCCGTTGACGGCGATGCGGAGAAGCTTACCAGAGAGGATTTTAACAGCGTTACGGATCTCTGCTACCAGTGTAAGCTCTGTTACAATCACTGTCCCTACACGCCGCCGCACCGGTGGCAGGTTGACTTTCCTAGACTGATGCTGAGATCCAAGGCCGTGGAGACAAGGAAAAAAGGGCAATCGCGGCAGGACCGCTTTCTCGGTCAGGTGGACCGGTTAGGAAAAC
>VBLN01000025.1 GCA_005878685.1 Deltaproteobacteria bacterium
GTCCGGACTGAAGCCGAGGAAAAATTTTTAACCCTGATCATGATTTCGCCCCGGCCCGAGCCGCCGGGAAAGCGGCGCATCTCAAAACCGGTGATGCCGACGTTCCGGTCGCCGCCTTCGACTCGGACCAGACGCAGCTGGGCGGAATTCCAGGGCAGCTCTTCCGCCCCCTCAAAGGCAGTGTCCGTGAACACGACCACGCGATCGTTGCTCCCTCGCCGCAAAAACGAGTGGCCGATGAGAATCGCCTCCTTCACCGGGGCTGGAGCATCGGTGGGCTGCAGCGTTTCCACAAGATCTCTGAGCTTGCTCTTGTCTCCCGTAAAAGGCAGCAGGATCTGCGGCACCGGGCCGGCCCCAAGGATCATCATCTTTTGATCAGAAGCCATTCCATCGATCAGGGAAAGAAGCTCCTTGCGCGCGGAGTCAAAGCGGCTTCCCAAGCTCCCTTTCGCCTTCATGCTGGCGCTCAAATCGATGACGGCCACGGTATTTCCCCCGGGAGCTCCGTAGAACAGGAGCGAAGGGTCGGCAAGCGCTGCGACCAAAATCGAGGCGGCAAGGAGCTGGAGAATAAGCAGGAGATTGTTTCTCAGCAGCCAGCCCAGCTTCTTTCCTATAGGACGCTCCCGCAGGAGCTTTTCCCAAAGAAACAGAGCCGTGGTTCTTATTTGAACCCCTCTGGGCCTCAGGCTGTGGAGAAAGAGAATCAGCGGTATAACACCCGCCAGAAGAAGAAAGGAAAGGGGAAAGCCCCAATTCATAAAAATTCTGAGTTCTTAGTTTTGAGTTCTTAGTTGAAAACTCACCATTCAAAATTCACAACCTAAACTATCCTCTGATGCTCTTGACTTGACGCAGAGTAAAAAAGACCAACTCCTCGAAAGGGAGGGCCGTAGTGGTGCGGATATAGTCGATCCCCCAGTCCCGGCAGAAGGACCCTATCTCATCGCAATAGCTTTCAAATGCCGCGGAAAAACGGCGCGCTAGATCGCCGTCCAGAAAAACCTTCCTCTCCCGCGCGCTCTCCACGTCCTGGAGCGCCACGTCTCCCCGAGACCCCACCTGGCCTTCATGCTCGTCCAAGATGTGGATGACCAAGAGTTGATGCTTTCTACGGTGAAGTTCCTGCAAAGCGATGCGCCAGCCCTCCGGATCGAAAAGATCGCTTAACAACACAACCAGCCCGGGGTGAGGAAAGAGAGAGGAGAAAGAGTGCGCCGAATTTTTGAGGTCGGTCTCGCCGCGGCAGGGAAGGCCCTGCAAAAAGTTGAAGAGAGTAAGAATTTGCTTTCTCCCTCTGCCCAGCGCCAATGGAGCGAAGAGAGCGGATGAAAAGGCGGCTGCCCCCACCTTATCGAGGTTCTTGAGCCCGATGTATCCCAACGCCGCAGCGACGCTCTTCGCATAATCGATCTTTCGCAACTCTCCCTCGCCCATGGAGCGGCTGGTATCGAGCAGGAGATAGACGTTCATCTCCTCCTCGGCCGTGAAGAGTTTCAGATAGAGTCTCTCCATCCGGCGATAGACATTCCAATCGACGTAACGAAGATCGTCGCCGCTGTGGTATCTTCTGTAGTCAGAGAATTCGAGACTGAATCCTTTTCGCGTCGTGGGATGCTCTCCCTTGGGGCCGGCCCAAGAGAGCCTTTTCGCAACGAGCCTGAGCCGCTCAAGTTTCTTGAGAAACTCAGGATCCAGGAAGGCGGCCGAGCTCTCGGACATCATGTCTATAAAACCTCCGCTACCCGCTCCAACGCCTCAGCGAGAACCGTCTCGGCGCTCACTCCCCCCGCGTCCGCTTCCAGGTTGAGGATGACCCGATGCCTGAGGCTCGGCAGCGCCACCGCGCGAATGTCCTCAAACGAGACGTTCGGCCGCCCGGAGAGCAGAGCGCGGGCCTTCGCGGCCAGGATCAGGCTTTGAAGCCCGCGCGGGCTCGAGCCATACTGGATATATTTCTGCGCCATGGGGAGACTGTTTTCGCCTTGGGGATGAGTGGAAAGAACCAGCCGCACTGCGAAGTCCTTGACCGCCTCAGCGATGGGCACCTCACGCACCCATCTTCGGATCCGCAAAACACCCTCGCCGTCCAAGACCTCTCTAAGCGGAAGAGACGGAGCGGCGGTCGTCAGATCGGCGATCCGCGCCAGCTCCGCGTGGCTGGGATAACGGAGCAGCAACTTGAAAAAGAACCGATCGATCTGAGCTTCGGGCAAAGGGTAGGTCCCTTCCATCTCGATCGGGTTCTGCGTCGCGAGCACCATGAAAGGGCTCTCCAAGCGATGGAGTTTGCCCCCGACGGTTACGCTCTGCTCCTGCATCGCTTCCAGCAGGGCCGATTGAGTCTTGGGCGTGGCGCGGTTGATCTCATCGGCTAACACGACGTGGGCGAAGATAGGCCCCCGCTGGAAATCAAAGACCTTTTTTCCCAGCCCATCTTCCGTCAAGATATTGGTTCCGGTGATGTCCGCGGGCATCAGATCGGGCGTAAATTGAATCCGCGAGAAGCTCAGATTCAAGATCTCGCCAAGACTCCGCACCATAAGGGTCTTGCCCAATCCAGGCACCCCTTCCAGCAGACAGTGACCGCCGCAGACGAGCGCGATAAAAACATGCTCGATGAGGTCTTCGTGCCCGACCACTGCCCGGCCCATCTCCGCTTTCAGCTCTTCGAATGCGCGCCGACAGCCGGTCATTCTCTCTTGAATTTCCTCCAAAGCTTCCATAGACACTCCGTTGATTCAGGCTCAGCTCTGATCAGCGATCAGCTCAATGAGCAAGGCTATCCTTGGTCTTGGCTAAAGGGCTGATAGCTATTTCTGTTTTTCCGCCTTTCCCAGCGAGAGAAAATATTTTCGGATGGTGTCCTTCAGTCCTTCGGGGATCTTCTCGGAAGCTAGATCCTCTTCTGCCTGGCGCCGGTAGTTGGCGATCACTTCCTCCTCGGAAACTTTACTCTTACCTCCCGGCGCTTCTATGTTCAGCGGGAGACTCCTGCTCTTTCCCTCTGCCAGTCGTCCTTTGAGTTGTCTGGGGGCCTGAGCCTGAAAGGACGGAAGGGCTTGCTCTCGCTCTTCTTTCGATCCCGGCTCAGTTCCAACAGCGCTTCCTCTCGCATCGGCCTTCTCTCCTTCGGATAACTTGCCTGGCGCTTCTCTGCCCGCTTGTCGCATCGACTCTAAAGTCTCCCCCTCTGCGGCTTGAGCGAGCTCTTCAAGATATTGCTGAATCTCGGATAGAGTCAGACGATCCATCTGTGCTCTGACGCTCCGATCGAGCTGCTCCAGAAAATCGCGCAGCTCCTTCTCGCCCATCTTGTCAGCCTCGGGAAAACGGTTTTCGACCTCACCGCTGAGATGGGGCAGGGCTGCGAGTCTTCCAAGGAGGTCGGGCTCGAGCCCGGTTCCTGCTTGGCGCGGCGGCTGCACAGGCAGTGCCCGCTTAAAGGCGTCGATCTCCGATCTCAAATCGACGAGCTCTCCTTGGTTGGTCCTTGTCGGGGAGATGCCAGGCCCTTGGGCGGACTGAGAAATCATCTCGCCAACCTTGCCAGCCATCCCTGTGAGATTTTCGTTCAGCGCCTTCTCGCTCAATTGCCCTTGGAGATTCTTCTCCGCAAGACTTTCCATATTCTCGGCCACCTTGAGACTTTCGGTCAGGCCTTGGGTCTTAGACCTTTGCTGAATCTCGCCGGAAAAAGCCTTAAGTTTGCGGCCCGTTGACAACCGCCCGGACTCTTCGAGCCGGTGCCCCGTGTGAACGCCGACATCAAACCAAACCGCCAGGAACCAAAAAACAAGAATAGTCGGCGTCAGGAAAAAATCCCAGGAATAGCTCCTCTTGAACAGCCTTTTCGGCTCTACGCTTTTGAGCCTATCGCCGGCCTCTCGAAGGACCAGGAGCTCCGTAGGCGCTCTGCTCTCGCGGCCCAGAATTTCCCGGGCCGTAAGCGTCCTCGCCGCAAGGTGAAGCTGGTCGTCCAGAAGCCATACGGTTCTCCTAGAATCGCTTTCGCTCCAACGACGCGACAAAAAAAAGAACGCGCTAAAGATCACAAAAAATAGCAGCAGAACGGAGAAGGGGCTGAGCCAGAGCGGCAGCCACCCTTGAGCTGGGAGGAGGAAAGATGAAACCAGAAGGGCATAGAAAAGGCTAGAGATCAGCGTCTTCTCCCTGCGCTTCGTCCACTCCCAGCCGAGAAGATCAGAGATCTTTTGCCTAACGGTCTGTTCCTGCTCGATCAATGACGACCTACTCTCCTAAGACCCAACCTGTATACCACCAGACCAGACACCAGAAGCAAGAAATGAAACGACAAGTGGACCATGGTCGCTGACCCTTTCCATCCGCCAACGACCAAAACCGCCATTTCCTTCCTCCCCAAATAGGACAAAAGATAGGCTATAGGATTGAGCGGGAGATAAAAGAGCGCGGAGAGAAAGACGGCAACACCAAAAAGAGCTCGGACAAAGACCTGTCTGTTTTCCGCTTTGCGCTCCCACAGAGAGACCGCAGCGAGCCCCCAAACCCCATAGGCCACCGAATATAGGAGAAGGAGAAGAAGAATCGTCAAGATAACACCTGCGCCCGCTCGGGCCACCGTGCCTGCCCAAATCAACAGCGGCGCAGAGAGGGAGACAAAGAAAAGCGCGTGGCCAAGCAGCAGCGCCAGTTGAGCCTGGGCGCATTCCGAAGTGCTCACTCCCTCTTGCTCGAGCCACCGCCTTAAAGGTTGAAACTTCCACGGGACAAACTCTTGATTGGTGAGCTTTAGAACAAAAAAGGTGATCAGGATCAGCGCGGCGATCGACGACGCTTTGAAGAGATTGGCCGGACCCATCCATGCCTGCGGATCCAGCGAGGGGAGGAAGAGCGTTAGGAACTCGATCGGGGCCAGAAGCGCCAGCACGCAGGCGTAGGGAACAAACGCATGCCCCTCGATCCAATAGACCTGAAGCCCCTCATGCAAAACCGGATTGGCTTTCACATGTCATCCTCCTCGCCCAGAGGGATAACCGCGCGGACAAGGGTATAATCGCGCTCCAATACGCCGGCTTGATCCGCCCAGACCCGACGGGGGGCTTCCTGGACCCAGCCAAAAATGAGCGCTGACCCGCCGCTCCAAGGAGCCATGGTCTGATCCTGCGGAAAAAGAGAAGAGCGGAACAGAAACTCCTGGGTTTTATCGCCGAAAGTAATCTCGCGCAAGACGGTCCGGCTTTGGCTGTAAAAGACCGAAGGCTCGGCCGGCGCTTCCGAAGAAAGTTGAATCTCTCGAGTCTGAGTCGACCCTCTGGGGATGTCCCCAAGGAAAAACTTTTGTCCAGAAGCGACAAGCCAACATCCGGTGACGTCCTTGGCGGTCAGATTGCTCAGCTTGACCGTTAATTGATTCTCCTGCTTCTGGAGCTCGACGCGAAAAGGGAAATAGCTCATCGATCGCATTCTAAAGAGTCTGTAGTCCCACTCCCTTAAGGTTAATTGAAACCGTGTAGAGCTTCCTTCCTCTTGGACTCTCAAGACGCCATCTTGAGATACCGTCAAGCGCGGGACGGGTCGGAAATCGCTCCACCCACCCCCGACATGAAGGTTATACTCCCGCCCCTGAGTCGAAAAAAGGGCCACGTTGGACTCGGCTTCAGAGTAGCCGTCGGGGTGGGTTTCAAGGAGAGTCGAAGAGAGAAGGACACCATCCGGCATATACCCCCCTCGCTCAAAATGAAAACAACCGCCAAAGGAAGAAAATGAGACCAAGAGGACCAGCGCCAGGACGACTCTTCGGCGCGGAAACCGCTGCTGGAGCCACAGCCACGCCAAAACTGCTAGACCTCCGAGGTAAAAGAGCATCCAGACAAAAAAAGAGCGCAGCGGCACATAAGTCACGAGAAAGGAGGGTTCCAGCAGGAGTTGTGAGAACATCGACTCGTCCCAACTGGTCTGCGGCGACGTTTCACTCCCCACGGAAGAGCGCACCAGATCCTTGAAGAGCAGCGGCAGTCCCTCCCAGCGCGATAACGGGGGGCGCCCGATGTCGGCCGCTAGATAAAAAATCTGGCCTCTCCCTCTGGCAGTCTCTACCAGAATGGGAGTTCCTTTCTCTTGGATCAAGACCGTGCCAGCCACCCGTTGTGAATCTTGCACCAACAGATTTTTGAGAAAGGAGCTCCTCTTTCCATAGGACGCCTCGAGGCTCGGAAGAGCGGAGAGTTCCCTCAATCCCGCGATGCGGACCGGAAGGAAGCGGCTGAGCGACGGCTCCTGATAAAGGGCATAATGGATACTGCCCAGGATCAACAGCCGGCCGCCTGAAGAGAGCCATCGATCCAGCGCCTCTATCTTCGACTTTGAGAAGTCGCGCAAGGACTGCTCGTAAAAGATAATCGTCGAGATGCCTTGATACGCCCTTGAGTCGTCGGGCAGTTCCCCCATCGACAAAGAAACCAAAGGACCTAAAGAACCGGAGATGAGAGGGATGGTCGGAAGAGTTTTATCTTCCGTGAGCAAGAGCACGAGAGGCGTGGGTGAGAAGAAACGCCTGAGGTCGACTTCCTTAGACAACCGGAGGTCCCGAGTCGAGAAAGTCACCGTAACGGGTCGGCTGATGGAGTCCGGCTCGACGGTAAACTGAACGCGTTTCTTGGCTTGAGCGGAGAGCGAGATCTCTTTTTGATGTTGAACGAGATAAGGCTCGACCCCTTTGGTCGCTCCTCCTTTCCAGACCTTGACTTCGAGAAGCCCTTCGACGGGCCTACCTAGATTCCCGACCTCGACGGTGAGAGGAAAGGGATGTCCCAGGTGAAATAGACCTTGGAAACCCACCTGAGTCTCAAGGGTCAGCTCCTGGCCGAGCAGAGAAAAAGGGAAGAGAGAACAAAGACTGGAGAGGAAAAGAGTCAGAGCAGCCTTCCTGACAGAAAAGAGCATGATCCCTCAGAAGGCCCAGTCCACGCAGCAAGGGAGATCTAATCTACAAAGTCCAAACCGAGGATCGCAAAAGTGCGGATACCGGTAGGGGTCCGGACTTCGACCTCATCTCCCTCCGATTTGCCGATGAGGGCGCGGGCTATAGGAGAGCTTATAGATATTTTTCCGTTCTTCGGCTCGGCTTCATGATCTCCGACAATCTGATAAATGACTTTATCTCCGGTGTCGCCATCAGCCAACGTCACCGTAGCGCCAAAGACAACTTTGTCTCCAGAGAGCTTCGAGACATCGATCACCTGGGCTCGGGCCATCCTGTCCTCGATCTCTCGTATCTGGACGTCGAGAAGGGACTGTCTCTCCTTGGCCGCATGAAATTCCGCATTCTCAGACAGATCCCCGTGGTCCCGAGCCTCTTCGATCTCCCGAACCAGCTTCGGGCGCTCCACTCCTTTTAAACGCTTAAGCTCTTCCAGTAGGCGCTGGTACCCTTGATAAGTCATTGGAACGCGGCCGTCCTGAGTTGCCATAACCCTACTCCTCCATGAAAACAAAAACCCCTCGGAATGGATTCCCGAGAGGCTCTCAAAATTCAGCGCTCGCTGTTATTTATCCGCCAAGCTCGATCTGTAAGCGTAGTTTACCACGGCTCTGGCATAAATCAACAGTTAGCTGAGCTTTTTTCGCAGCGCTCACACCCTCTTTCCTGGGCCGAAGACATGGCACGAGACTCCATGGCCATCCGTAGTAAATTCCAATCGTGGCTCCACCTTATCGCAGATCTCTTCTCGATAGGGGCAGCGCGGGTGAAAGCTACAGCCCGTGGGCGGATTAACCGGGCTGGGCACATCTCCCTGGAGAATGATTCTTTCCTTCTTATGGTCTGGATCGGGCATCGGCACTGCGGAGAGAAGCGCGCGGGTATACGGGTGTTTGGCGTCGCGGTAAATTGTCTCACTCGGCGCGATTTCTACGATCTTGCCGAGATACATGATCGCCACCCGGTGGCTGATATGCTCAACCACTCTGAGATCGTGAGAGATGAAGAAATAGGTGAGCTGCATCTTTTGCTGAAGCTCCTGGAGCAGATTGATAATCTGGGCCTGAATGGAGACATCCAGGGAAGAGACGGGCTCGTCCGCGACGATAAACCTGGGACTCACGGCTAAGGCACGGGCAATACCGATCCGCTGCCGCTGGCCGCCGCTGAACTCATGGGGATAACGATCGTAATGATCCTCCCTCAGACCCACTTGCTTGAGAAGCTCCATCACCCGGTCTCTCTTCTTCTTCCCCTTGGCCAATTTATGGATCTCCAATCCCTCGCCCACAATGTCGCCCACCCGCATGCGCGGGTTAAGAGAGGCGTATGGATCTTGAAAGATAATCTGCAT
>VBLN01000066.1 GCA_005878685.1 Deltaproteobacteria bacterium
CTCTTTCCACTAAGACCTGTGATCAGGTTTGTCAGTCCCGTGATGTTGCCTCCTGGCCGTGCCAACGAAGCAACGAACATGTTCCCGACAGGATCACCATCCGACGCCATCACAATGGAGATTGTCTTACTCGCGTTCTTTACCGCCCGAGTTACTGCGGTCCCGTCTGTAACGATGATCTCCACCTTCTGACCGACCAACTCGGCAACAAGCTTTAGGAGTCGATCTTCTTTCCCCTCAGCGAATCGATACTCGACAGCGATGCTCTTTCCTTCAACATAACCGCGCTCGCGCAAACCCTGGCGAAATGCATCGACACGAGGGTCTGATCCGGAGGAATCGGCCATGATAAATCCGATTCGCGGCGGTTTGGCCGGCTGCTGCGCGTCGGCCATTCCCGCACACCCAAGCAAGACGAGGATTGCGAAAAACTCCGCCCATTTTAGATTTTGGATTTTAGATTGCCGATCCATAACTCACCACTCAAAATTCAAAACTAAAAATTTGTCATTTTATGACTCTGTCCGCTCTCGCGAACACATTCGGTGGAATCGTCAGGTCGATCTGCTTGGTGGCTTTGAGATTGATAATGAACTCGAACTTCGTCGGCTGTTCCACGGGCAGCTCAGCCGGCTTGGCGCCTTTTAAAATTTTGTCCACATACGTAGCGGCGCGCCTAAAACAACGAAGCAGGATTTCCTGCGCCCCATCGCTAGGAGCTTAATCTTAAGGTGCCGTGCTCGCTGTTGAAAGCTTCCTCTTCTCTACGGCGTTGAAGAAAATATCTTCTCCAGTTCAGCAATCAGCGGCGGCAGATCTTGGGTGACGATTTCCCAGAGGATGTCGAAGTCCACATTGTCGTAGCCGTGGATGAGTCGGTTGCGCAGGCCGACAATCTCCACCCACGGAATGCCAGAGTATCTTGCGCGCTCACCAACCGGGACGCGGCTCGCTGCTTCGCCGACGATTTCCAGCAACCGCACCAACGAAAGATTGAGCGGACGGTCAGTATCCAAATCTGCGCGAGTCTTACCCTGCGCCATTTGCGCCGCTTCGCGCGCAGCATCGAGCATGTGACGCAACCTCACGTTAGTGTCATGGCTCGGCGTACTGCACCTCCGCCTCTGCAAGCACTTGGTCGCGGAAGTAAGAACTTAGAAACTGCGGCGTGTTCAAGTCTACCTTTCGTCCCAGCAATTCGGAAAGCTCCTGCTCCATGCCAAAAAATGCCAGCCCAGGCGTGCGCCCCGGCTCAAACTCCACCAGCACGTCCAAGTCGCTGTCGGGCCGAAAATCCTCGCGCAACGCCGAGCCAAACACCGCCAACTTGCGGATGTGATGACGACGGCAGAAGTCGGCGATCTTCTGCTTCGGGAGCTTGACTTTGATGTGGTTCGTCTTCATCGTTCGTTGACCTCTTTGCCACGAATCATACTTCCTTCTCGCGGTTTGACTCAACAGCTTCCCTGATCGTAACGCAGCGGCCCGAGGTAATTACTGGAACTCAATCGAAAATTGTAAATCCAAACTTCTTTGCTTTCGCCTAACCCCTAACGCTTCACCCCTCACGTTTTTCGCCTCACTTAATCACCTTGTCCGCTCTTGCCAGCACGTTAGGTGGAATCGTCAGTCCGATCTGCTTGGCGGCTTTGAGGTTGATGATCAACTCAAATTTTGTCGGTTGCTCCACGGGTAGGTCGGCCGGCCTTGCACCTTTCAGGATCTTGTCAACGTAGGTGGCGGCGCGCTTGAAACTCTCAGCATCGCTGGATGCATAGGATACGAGGCCGCCGGCCTCTACGAAATCACTTCCCTCGTACATTGAAGGCAGTCGGTTCTTTATGGCAAGGTCCGCAATCCGCTTTGGGTAACGTAAGAGCAGGAGATTCCTAACCGTGATGAGGGCGCTCGCGCGCCCCTTGGCCGCGGCTTGAAATGCGCCCTCCAAATCAGCGTTCGGTCCTCGTATCTCTAGCGATAGAAGCTGTATCTTTAGTTCGCGCGCCGCAGCCTCATACCCTTTAAAACCAGTAGCCGCCGCCGGGTCGGCCGCATCCCAAAGGACTCCGACGCGCGATATCCCCGGAACCATCTCCTTAAGCAATTCCAGCCGTTTTCCGCTTAATTCTGTCATGAATCTGGCGAGCCCCGTGATATTTTCCGCCCGGACGCGCCAAGCTATCGACTATCCCAGTCGCGACTGGATCTACATTAGTCAACATGACAATGGGAATCGTCTTGGTCGCCTGCTTGGCTGCACGGATCGCTGGTACATTTGGCGTGACAAGCACATCAACTTTGAGTCGCACGAGTTCGGCCACAAGGTTTGAGATCCGGTCTAGATCTCCCTCAGCGTAGCGATATTCAACCACGATGTTTTTTCCCTCAACATAACCGAGATCTCGCAGACCTTGGCGAAACGCCTCGACAAAAGGTGGGGGATTAGAAGGATCTCCAACTCCAAACAGAAATCCTATCCGCGGAACTTTCTTCGGCTGCTGCGCGTTGGCGAGATGCGCCGAAACCAGAATTAAAGCAGCTAACAGAGAGAGGAAGACCTTCTTATTCATCAATTTTCCTCAATCTGAAATCGAAAATCGGCAATCGAAAATCTAAAATCAGGCATCACTTCCGTTCGACTATGTGGTAAACGACTTCTTTCTGATAGTTCAAGAACTCGACGCTCAAGGTGTCCCGAGGTCTCGGCAGAGCGATCTTCACCTGCGCCTTTACGGTTCCGGGGTGCGGCGAAAAGACGATGATGCGGTCCGCCAGGTACACGGCTTCGGCGACATTATGCGTCACGTAGATCACGGTCTTCTTGGTTTCTCTCCAGACATCCACCAGGAAGCGTTGCATCTCCTCGCGCGTAAGAGCATCGAGCGCTGCAAACGGCTCATCCATGAGCAGGACCGCCGGATTATAGGCAAGGGCGCGGGCGATGGCAACGCGCTGTTGCATCCCGCCGGAGAGCTCGTGCGGATAGGATCGAGCGAACTTCTCGAGATTCACCAGCTTGAGGAATCGAAGCGCAATCTCGGCTCTCTCTTCTTTTGAGATCCCCTTCATCTCCAGGCCGAATTCCACATTCCGCTGAGCTGTCCTCCAGGGAAAGAGCTGGGCGAAATCCTGAAACACGACCCCACGGTCGAGCCCTTTACCTGTCACAGCCTTCCCGCCGATCAGGATTTCTCCTTTGGTCGGCTTCAGGAAGCCGGCAACAATGTTGAGCATCGTGGTCTTGCCGCAACCACTCTGGCCCACCACGCACAGGAATTCCGAGGCCTCGACGCTAAAGCTGACATCTTGAAGCGCGGTCACATGGTTCTCGGTAGACGCGTATTCAAGCGCGATGTTGCGGAGCTCGATCTGATGCATCAGTTAAAATCCGAAGTCCGAATATCAAAATCCGAAACAACCCGAAGCAGTCAAATCCGAAACCCAAAGATCAAGTTGAGTGTGTTTAAATTTCTGCGACTTTTGATCATTTCGATTTGTTTCGGATTTCTGATTTCGAGTTTCGAATTTTCACCCTCTGACGGTTTTCACCATTCCCCAGCGGCTTACTGTCCGCTGCTCGATCGTCTGGAAGATCAGTCGCTCAAAAGTGAAGCCAATGATGCCGATAACCGCCAGGCTTGCCATCATCACGTCGGTGTTGAGAAATTCCTTCGAGTCGAAGATGACCCATCCCAGCCCCCAGTTCGTGGCGGCGATCATCTCACCGCCTACGACAGCGATCCAAGCTCGGGCGAACGCCTGGCGAAGGCCGGCGATCACGAACGGCAGCGATCCTGGCAAGACGACTTTCTGGAAGAGCGCCCTCTCGTCGGCCCCCATCGCTTCGGCCGAGCGGATCCAGAGGCGATTGACGGATCGCACGCCGGTCCAGGTATTGAAGATCGCCGGGAAGGTCGCGGCGTAAAAGACCAGCGCGATGGTGGCCGCGTTTCCGAGACCGAACCAGAGGATGAAAACCGGAACCCACGCCAGCGAAGGGATCGGCATGAGAACGCTCACGAGCGGAACGAAGAAGCGCTCCACGCGCCGAAAGCGCCCCATCAAGATGCCGATGAAAACTCCGACCGCACTTGCCAGTACAAACCCGAAGAGGACGCGGTAAAGCGTGTAGAGTGCATGCCAAAGCATCGCCCCGCTGAGAACCATCCGACCGAGGGCAGAGACAATCAAAGTCAAAGAGGGAGCGAGTGCAGGGGCAAAGAGGCCGCTCCGGGCGAAGCCTTCCCAGATGAGACACGCGAGGCCTACCGAGCAAAGAGCCCCGAGCGCGGCACGCGTCCGGCTTCGGTTCATGCCTCCATCATCCCCCAGCGCACCAGCGTCAACTGCTCGAGCTTTTGGAAGACCAGTTTCTCCAGCAGGAATCCTACAAGGCCGATGACGGCAATGCCAGCCAGCATCACGTCCGTATTCAGGAACTCCCGTGCGCCGAAGATGAGCCAGCCAAGCCCGAGCCTGACGGAGGTCAGCATCTCAACGGCCACCAGCACTCGCCACGCTCGGGCGAGTCCGAGCCTTAGCCCCGTGAGGACATAGGGCAGCGCGCCCGGAAGAACGACCTTCCAGAAAAGCTGACGATCCTGAGCGCCCATCGCCTGGGCCGCTCGGATCCAGATCTCTTTCACCGCTTTCACGCCGGTCCAGGTATTCAGAACGATTGGAAAAGCTGCGGCGAATGCAACGAGAAGAACGGCTGGAAGATTGCCGAGGCCGAACCAGAGGACGAAGAGCGGCGCATAGGCCAGGCCGGGAATCGGGTTGCCAATGCTCGTGAGCGGCAGGAAGAAGTCCTCGGCCCACCGGTAGCGGCCCATGATGATCCCGAGTGCCACTCCGAGCAGCCCGGCGAGAGAGAACGCCAAGATCAGGCGGAGCAGCGTGCTGAGAGCATGAATGGGCAGAATTCCCTTAGCGACGAGTCGGACAAAGGTCGAGAAGATGGTCTCGACTCCTGGAAAGAGCCTTGGCGGGAACGGCCCCAGAAGCGCAAAAGCCTGCCACAGAATTCCAACGACGACAAAAGGAAGTACCGCTTCAACAAAGGGGATTAGCGCACGTCGCATGCTCAGAGCAAGCTTTAAAGTCCAGCCTTAGCCTTTTGAAGCAGCTCTTTATTGAGGGCTTTAGAGATGTCCGGGATCGAGTTAAGTCGCCCTTCTCCTCCACCCTTTAAGAGATCCTGGGCCTGGTCGGCCAGGTATCTTTCGATTTCAGGCGTGATCTCGGGCTCCCATCGCATCCGGCGCAGTGTTTTATCCAAAACCGATACCGGCACGCTGCGACCCGCGGCGTCTTGCTCCTGCCAGTAGACCTCGGCCGCCTTCTCCGGCTGTTCCTTCAGCAGCTTGACGGCTCTGAGCCACCCTCTGAGATAGGCCACGACCCCAGCGGGATTCTCCTTGATGACCTTATTCGTTACTGTCGCCACGAAGGGAAGCGCGTCGTACTTGCAAAAGTCTCCCAGGCTCCGGACAAGCCCTTCGTGTTCTGCAATGGCAACGTATGGGTCCCCAATGCCTGTCGCGTCTACCGCCTTTGCGATGAGAGTGGGGATGCGGTCCTTCTGATCGGCGACGTTGGCGACCTCGTAGTCCCCAGGCTTGAGACCGTAAGCGGGGGCGATCTTCGCCGCAAAGATGTATTCGGTGACCGTTCCCCTGGCCAGAGCAATGCGCTTCCCTTTGAGCTGAGCGATGCTCTGAATGTCGGACTCCTTTCTCACTACGATGTGGTTGGTGCCGCAAAAGTAGGAGTTGACGGCCACGGCTGCATAGGGAACTCCTTTCTCCAGACCGATCAGAAACGGCGTCGTCGCTGTTGCATTGATGTCGATGGCACCGGCGATCATGGCGTCGCGACCTTCGCGGCCGACGCCGAAGCGTCTCCAGTCGACCTCCAGACGCTCCTGCTTAAAGAAACCCTGGCGGATTGCGATAACGTCGCGCGCCCCCTGCACTGCGCCGTCGACTCCCAGCCGAATGGTGAGGGGCCGCTGAGCCAAGACCATCGGTGGAGCGCCAAGGAGCAAAGCCAGCACACCCATCATGACAATTCCTCTCTTCATGACCATCCTCCACTTCCCGGTTAAGATCACGAAATCTCGAAGTACGGGGTTAGTTCGAGTTTCTCATTACTCCAAGTCCGAGAAGATGTCTAGGCTATGAGAACAATGCCGGTGCGTTTGAAAGGCTTAGGGAGTCGTGCTTTTACGGTGCTTGTTGGTCAAGAATGACAAAATTTATCTGCTAGAACTGTGGGATGGCACACAAAAGCGCCGCTAATTATCAATAAGCTTCGTGAATTCAACGGCTTGCATTTGGCAGGATAGCGGCACGCTTTTTGCTCCGCGGAAAGTTGATGGATTCTAGATTGGAAGATTTACACGCGAACGCAGAGAGCGCGACCCGTTACGACCAGACTCTTCGGGCTATCGGGCAAGCTTTGGAGTCCCTCGAAATCCAAGACCTCGACTTGGAAATTGATGGTTATAACTACAAAGTTCGAGGGCAGTCTGGAACGAAAAAGGCGAAAACCGAAACAAAGCGGGGTAGTCTCAGGAATGCTCTGAAAAATGCTTGGGATAAATTTGAGGCTAAGTCGCTCGGGCAAGCTATGCCCGAGGAACTCTCGTCACCTTTTCTAGTCTTGGAGCTCCACTTCGGTCCGGACGATATAGACCGGTTGGAGCGGCAAGGAAGAGCAGCCAGACGCCCCGATTCTAAAGGTGCTACGAATCCCCATAGGCTGTCACAAATCCTGCGCGCGGTAGGAGCCTATGTCGAGCGCAAATCTGTTCGCCTGCTAAAAGTTTCAAAGCGAAATGACTGGGTTTCTATTGAATACCAGACAGCCCGTGGACAGAACGGTGTGGAAAATTTCAGGACAACAGACCTGTATGACTTTTGGGTACATTTGTATAAACAGAGAAAAACTTTCAGTGAGGATTCAGTTAAGGTTCTGTGAAAACAGTTACCTGATCAGTACTTAGTTCCCGCTCGCCCTCCATGTAAGCCTTTTGTCCTGTCAGCCGTCTAAGAATCAGGAAGCCTTTGTTTAAAGTAGATCAGAGGAGGTACTATGAAACAGGGCCTAGTGATTCTTACGGTTTCGTCGCTTTTTGTCGGGATTCTGGGTTGCTCCACTCCATTGACCACCCGGGAGAAGGGTACTGGAATCGGCGCCCTCGGAGGAGCTGCGGCAGGTGGCATCATTGGGAGCGCCGTTAGGCACCCAGTCGCGGGCGCACTAATAGGCACCGCGCTTGGCGCGGGAACTGGCGCTTTGATCGGCGATCAGCTTCAGGGCCACGAGCAAGTACAACAGGACCAGCAACAGCAGATCGAACGAAATAGAGCGGAATTAGAACGCCAGAGAGAAGAGCTCGATAGGGTGAGACAACAGAGGGAGTATTAATCCTCCTTCTGGTTGGCTTTTGGTCCCTCAAGACGATACGTTTCGCGTTTGTCAGTGAGAAGATTGGGTCTTCCGTTGCTGGTTATTTTCCGGAAGTTCTGTCAAACTCGACGAGATGGTCCATCCAATAGCTCCTGCCTGAGTCTTGACCATGTACCAAGCCTTGCCGTTCCCAAAGGCTTTGCCTAGCAGTGTCAGTTTTTCGTCCTGTTCAAGCTTGGCGACGACCGCTGAATACTCATCTTGGCGCTCATACAGGTAAGTCTCGACTTGCTTGACCGCAAGTGTAGGGGAGATAGGGGCTGCAGAGTCTGCAGATGCTTCTGATCGTGCCGTAGGGCTCACCGTCTTTCTCGCAGGTGAAGGGGTCCTGATCGACTTGAGATTTGGCGCAGGACGCATATCTTTTATAGCCCCTGTTTGCTTTCCGTGTTCGAAAATGGCTTGAGCTTCAGGTCTTTCTGGCATAAACAGCAGGAACAGCAAGACCCATACCGAACCTAATATCCATCTCATAGGTGGAGTCTATTGTAGTCGTAAAGAGAAGCAGCGGCAAACTCTTTTCTGACTAAGCTGCGCCACGCCCAGAGGCGAGAGAAAAACCTATGGCGAATTTAAGCGAAAAGGCCACAACCCAGGGCCTTTCTTCCCGAACCGCAATGATTTATTATGGTGGTCTTTATAGGCATTAATCCTATGGGCCGGAATGGAGTTCGAGGAAGGAGAGCAAGCCTCTTATGAAACCGACAAAGATTCTTCTCGTATGCCTCTTGTTATTTGAGCCATGGGGAAGTCCTGCAAGAGGCCAGGAGCAGCAACTTCCCACTCAAATCGGCCAGACGGAGGAACAGCACACCCCGGTCACGGCTCTACTCACCGTCGTGAATATCCCTGCGCGCGGCCTTCTCTGTGGGGCGAGCAGCCTGTTAGCTTCT
>VBLN01000067.1 GCA_005878685.1 Deltaproteobacteria bacterium
AGCGCTGAGGCAGTCGGCGCCAGTCATCAAAATATAGATAAGGCAGTGAACCGCTCAACCAGGTCGCCTAGTTCTAACAATCATGACAGCTTGATGGAGTCACCCTGGAGTGCTATCAAGAGGATGACGCAAACGGAGGAGACGTCTATGCGACGGATATTTCTGTGGATCACCTTCGCTCTGGTGTTCTTTCTCAGCCCGTCCTCTCATGCCCAGATGGGCCCCAAAGACGGCGCGGGGTTGCCTGCGACGGATCTCGAGAGGGTCAAGATCGGCGATAAAGCCCCGGACTTCACTTTGGAGAACATGGATGGAAAGAAAATTACACTCAGCACTTATCGCGGTAAAAAAAACGTGGTGCTGGTCTTTTATCGCGGCTATTGGTGAACGTACTGCACGCTTCAGCTCGGGAAGCTGAAAACACTCCTTACTCCGGCAGAGAAAAAACGGGTCGAGGTTCTGGCCGTCAGCCCCGACACCCACGCCGAGTCTAAAGAATTCCTCAAGAAGCTGAAACCTTTTCCCGGGGAGTTCGATTTCCCCATGCTCGAGGACAAAGACCACAGGACCATCGACCGCTACGGATTATTAAATCCCGAGGTCAAGGGCATGCCACATCCGGCGACTTACGTGATCGACAAGGACGGCGTGGTGCGGTGGAAATTTGTCGAGGTGGACTATACGAAAAGACCCAGCAACGAACAAATCTTACAGGCGATACGGGAGATCTCGTAGGATGGAAAGCTTCTTGATCATTTTGGAGGTTCGCGTTTGGGTACGCGTAGAAACCATCTGCTTCAAGAACTTAAGGTCCTCGACCGTATCGACATCGAACCAGCCAGGCAAAAGTGAGGGTTCCACTCCGACCCGAGAGAGTCGATCCCGCGTCGCCTGAAGAACCCGCGCGGTTCCCCAGGGCATGCCGGTAAAAATCTCCGGGACGAGGCGGCTCAGACCGATCAAATAATATCCCCCATCGCGGCTTGGGCCCAAAACGACATCGGAGGACCCAGCCAATGCACGAAAAGCATCGCGCAGGAAGCTCGAAGGGAAAACCGGCAAGTCACTGCCGATGACCACGGCACGCTCATAACTTTTCTCGAACAGGTCTTCGAAAATAGAGGCCATCCGTTCTCCCAGGTCGCCGCGCCGCTGCGGAAAACAAACGAAATCGCGCGGCGTGATCTCATGGAACAGAGCAGCCGCAGCCGCGGGAGAAAAGGCGACGTAGAGATCCGCCCCTTCGAAAGACCGAACATTTTCCAGGAGATCGAGCAGCAGGCAGCGATAAAGCTCTGCGGCCTCTTTCAACGAAAGCGGCGGAGCCAGTCTGGTCTTCACCTCGCCGACAAGGGGAGCTTTGGCCATGACGACGAGGGCGTTAGCGGACTTCGGCATAAAACCGCTTCAACCGGAAAGGAGAGACGCCGATTAGGAACAGAAACTTGAGCACCCACATTTTTAGAATCGTCCGGCCAACCCCGTCCTTTTGCCACCGCCGGGCGGAAGTCACCACCTGGGTTCTGAGACACGCTACCTTTCCCATTTTTTTGAGATTGCGGCAAAAGGCGATGTCCTCCAGGATAGGAATCTCCGGGAATCCATTTATCGCGTCAAAGATCCCTCGGCGAACAAAAATCGCCTGGTCTCCGGTGGCGATCCTCGTCAGACGAGAGCGGAGGCTTATCAAAGAACCGATCAATCTGAAGATAATGCCGCTATGGTCCAACCTCAAGTCGAACCGCCCTCCCACGTACCGTGGATCATCCAGCGCCGATACCACGTCTCCGATCGCCGAGGACGGAAGGCGGGTATCCGCGTGGAGAAAAAGGAGAACGTCGCTTTGGGCCGCCGCGGCGCTGGTGTTCATCTGTCTGGCCCGCCCCCGGGAAGAAGCGATCACCCTGACCTGCATTTGCCCTGCAATGTCGGCTGTGCGGTCCTGGCTGCCTCCGTCGACCACGATCGCTTCGACCGGAAAGGAACCGAGGCTCTTCAATGTGGACGCGATCGTGCTTTCTTCGTCGAGCACAGGGATGATGATAGACAAGCGCATGCTCAGCCTTGACTGTCCTCGGGTTCTTTCAGCCGACGCAGCAAACGTGGAAGCATGAAAAGGAAAAGAATTATCCCGAGCACTGTGCTGATCTTTAACAAGGGCCAACCGTGGCCCAGGACTGCCTCCCTGCCTGCATACCCGATCAGGCTGTACGCCGCGGCGCCCGGGATCATGCAGAAAAAAGAAGCCGCGACGTAGTGGGACAGCTTTATCCGCGTCAACCCGAAGCCGTAGTTCAGCAGATTGAAGGGAAAAAGCGGGACGAGCCGCGTGAAAGCGACGAAGCGCCATCCTTCTTCCTCGACGCCCTGCTTCAGGCGCTTGACGATTCCACCGGCTTTGAGCTCCGCCCACTCTCCCGCGAGATGGCGCGATATCAGAAACGCGAGCGTCGCGCCCCCAGTCGCGCCGACGACGCTGTAAAACGTTCCCCACATCGGGCCGAAGATCGCGCCGCCTGCAATCGTGATCGGCGCGCCGGGAAGGAATAGCGCCGGCGCGAGAAGAAAGATCAGCATGTAGACGAACGGTGCCCACGGCCCGAGTGATTGCAGCCAATCTGAAACGAGCGCCAAACCGAAGCGTTTACGCAGCCCATAGGCCATCGCGATGAGAAAGAGCAAAGCCAAAGCTAAGACAATTCTCCGCGCCCGGGCCGCTTTAAAGCTGCTTTCGGCGGCTGCCATCGAGGCTAAGCGCATTGCTCGGAAACGAGCGCGCCGCCGCAACTGCTTCCCGCGCCTGCGGTACAGGCGTAGCAATGGTTGCCGGTCAAAATCATTTTATCCGGTAGCGCTTCGGCCGACAGCTCCGATATTTTCAATGCCCTGCCGTTCCGGTCCGCCAGCGGCAAGTTCACCATTTGGTTAAAATCACAATCATAAACAAAGCCATCCCAGCCGACGCTGAGCAGCTCCCGGCACATGACTTTCTCCAGTGTGGCGGAGTTGAAAGCCGACTCCAATAGCGCCACATAGCCGTCGTACTCGCCGCGAAGCTTAAGGAACTTCTCAAAGCGCGTGATGGGCATATTCGCAAGGCAGTAAAGGCGATTGAAGACAATGCCATATTCCTCTTTCAGAATTTGTTTGTAGTCCCGTTCCAACCGGTCCTGGGGTGGCGGCAGGTAGGCGCCCAGCGGATTGTAAACTAGATGAAGCTCAAGCCCCGTCGCGGGATCGCCGTATCCCAATTCGTTGAAGCGCTGGAGAGCCCTGATGCTAGGCTGGAAGGTACCCTCTCCCCTCTGCTTATCCACATTTTCTTCTGTGTAACAGGGTAGAGAGCAGATGAGTTCGACTCGATTCGCTTTAAAAAATTCCGGCAGATGATCCTTCTCCGGCTCGAAGATCACCGTGAGGTTACATCGGTCCATGACGCGGCGTCCAAGGCGAACACAGGACTCGACGAGATAATCAAAATGCGGGTTGAGTTCGGGCGCGCCGCCTGTAATATCCACCGTGGGGATCTTGGACGCGGACAAAAATCTTAGAATCGCCTCGACGGTCTCGCGCGTCATCGCTTCTTTGCGACCGGGACCCGCCTCCACGTGGCAGTGAATGCAGGCCTGATTGCAATATTTTCCCATGTTGACTTGTAAAACTTCGATTGCGCGCTTGCGCAATGGTTGTCCGATTTCCCGGAGCCTTGCGGAAAATGGTGTCATCTGGCAGCGCCCTTCACTCCTAGATTCATAACATAGAAAAAGGTCGGGAGCAGCACGAGATAAAAAAAAGAGGCCCCCGCTGCGCGAAGGCCTCTTCGATCATTACAGAGAATCCCCGCTAGTCTAGACGCTGATCTCCTTGGATGCCATGGTGTAGCGGAACGACTCTGGATCGAGGCTATCCTTTCGGCCCTCGCTCGTCTCTCCTTGCGGATACATGAAAAACGGCAACGGCTTTGCCGATGAGTTCGGCAGCTTCACGTCGTGCGCGTAGTTGAACGCGAGCCAGTTCATTTCCCATGCGCCGAAAAGCTTCGCGCGCGCTTTCTTGACCAGCGGGTCCTGAAGGCTGAGCCCCTCGGGTTTTTCCTCGAGCACCACCTTGCGCACGTCGGCGGGATCGACCGGCACCCAACCGAAACCCGTCAAATAGACCTCAGCCCGGCAGTGCTGCGCCTTGGTGATGTCTCCCGCTTTGCCAAGGCTTTTAAACTCCGCCGAGTTTGCAACCCGCACGCCGTAAACATCGCGCGCCGGCAGGCCCGACGCGCGCGCGAGCCCGACGTAGAGCGCGTTCAGGTCAGCGCACTTGCCGCCGAGGTTCCGGGACTCGAGCATCGCCCGAATATCGCCGAGGCCGCAGCCCCTCACCTTGGGGTCGCGGAAGGTATTGTCCACGATCCACTCGTATATCGCCTTGGCTTTGTCGATGTCGCGCTTGGCGCCGAGCGTGATTACGCGCGCGTTGTCGGCGACGATGCCGTCGGTCGGGATCAGTGCTGAGGGCTCGAGATAGCGCTTGAGCACTTCCGGGTCTTCCTTGATCGCCTTGTTGGACTTTTTAAAATCGATCTGGCGGTCGCGGGCCGCGAAGCGGCTCGTTAGCTCCAGGACCGGCGCCTTCTCGGACGAAGCCCATTCCGCGTACACGATTCCGGCATCGTACTTTCCGTCGCGAAAATTCCCCATGCTCGTAGCGTTGCCGGCCCACGTGTCCCCCAATCTTTTGAAATAGTTCGTGTCGGTCATGAGCGGAACCGGGAGCCAGACCCGCGATCCAGCCGACGGATTGAGAACTTCTACCTTGGTTGTGACCTCGAACGTACGCCATTTCGACGCATCGGTCGAAGCCTCCATCCGTGCGGGCGCCGGCAAGCGGCTGGCCACGAAGAGCCCGGCGGAAACCGTGAGACCCTGTTTCAAGAAGGTGCGTCGCTTCATAACCTCTCCTTTTTATATTTGGTCATTATTAAATTAAGCCCCTGTTCTGCAGCTCACGTTGTTTGGACATCACGATACCTATACGCTTCGTTTCTATATGTCAAATACAAAAAATCTATGGCTAATCGGGGCCTCGACCCATTGTCTATCGCAAATTTCAAGCCGCATGCGCATGCTAATCCGATGTTCAAGACATAAGGATCTTAAACACACAAACAGGATGATATGCAATTGCGCTCACAGTGAAACCTCCTCTGCAAGCCGGCTAAGACTAAAGCTTCATGCTATACGTCGGAGACGCACCGGAACTTTGCAAACACGTATGGATAGTGCGCCTGGTACCAGTTGCGGAAGCTGGGACGAAGAAGATCAGCGGCCGTGGCCCAAGAGGCTCCTTTTAATACATAATGCTTGCCGTCGAAAAAATCGGCGGAGTATTCGGGATAGGACTCGAGAGGAACAAAGCCCGGAAACGGAGCAAACGGAGTTTCGGTCCATTCCCACCCATTGCCGACAAGCTCGTGGATGCCCCACGGGCTTATTCCTTGAGGCCTGGACCCTACCGGTGCAGGAGACCAGCGGCAAAAATCAAAATTGCCGTGATTCGGACACGGCTCGTCTTCGCCCCAGGGAAAGGGAATTTCACGTCCGTCCGCTGTGCAGCAGGCAGCACGAGAATATTCCGCTTCGGTGGGGAGCCTCCGCCCCTTCCATCTCGCGTAGGCCTGCGCTTCAGCCAAGCTTACATAGACCGGCCAGTCGGAAACCGCGGACAAAGGCAGCAAATCAAACAAAGTGCGATAGCACCACTCGCCGCGGCGTCTCAGCCAAAAGTTCGGATGACGCATGCCTTGCCTCAACTTCCATGCCCAGTCTCCTCTACCCCAATAATAGGAATCCTCGTACGCACCGCTGTCTA
Organism: Deltaproteobacteria bacterium; assembly: GCA_005878685.1. GTDB lineage: Bacteria > Desulfobacterota > Binatia > UBA9968 > UBA9968 > DP-36. The sequence continues at coordinate 5,866 of VBLN01000067.1, forward strand.
AAAACTCAAGAAATTGCCTGTTGGTCACTGGGGTGGAGCCCATGCGAAAGGCGGGCACATCCACAATCTGCGCCTGAAACTCGTTATCCCAGCCGAACTCAATACTGCCCAGCGCCGCGCCAAGTCTCACACGCCCTCCCGGGATCCTGATTTCCTGCTCCGGTTCTCCTCTCTGAAAGGAGTATTCGGGCAACCCTTGCGGGCGAACTTTGAGTTCCGGTGGCAGCTCGTGAACCATGTAAAGTAGGGTTTCCTGGTGCATGAGTTCATGCTCGAACACTATACGAAACGCCTGGCGGTAATTGGGCTTCCGCTCCCTCACCGCCTTCGACCGCGCGCCATCCAACGATTCCAGCACCGCCTCACGCACCCTATCGCGATAGAGTATGATCTCAGCAAGACGCGGCCAGACCTCGGGGACATCAGGATGGGAGTGACAACTGTCGGTATCGATGTCGGGATCAATCCCGCGGCAAAAGATCTCATCAAAATAGGCGTTGAAAGAAGCCTGCTCCATAAGATGCCGACAGATCTGGTTCCACGCAAAGGCCGGCAGATGTCCCAGGTAGAAGATAAACGGATGGCGCCACATGATAGGCTGCGCCAAAAGCGCATTAGGCTTCTCAAGCCGGAATAAATTGTCGGTTCGTTCCCAAGCGGACTGGAATCGTCCTTCGAGCCTATCCGAGAAAGAACTCACTGCCCTACCCTTTCCCCCAGGAACTTCAAAACCTCCGCCGGATGTTCTTGAGCATTCTTTACGGCCGGCCAATGCTTGATCACCTTACCATCGGGCCCGATCACAACCGTCGAGCGAAGCGTCCCTTCTACTGTCTTGCCGTACATTTGCTTCTTGCCCCATGCGCCGTAGGCGCGCATGAGCTTCATCTCGGGATCAGAAAGGAGGACGAATGGAAGACGGTAGTCACTAGAAAACTTCTCATGGGAGGCGAGACCATCCTTACTCACTCCAAGGACCACCGGCCTTTTTTAACTGGTTATGCAGATCTCTAAAGCCGCACGCCTCTTTGGTACAACCAGGTGTGTTATCCTTAGGATAAAAGTAGAGGATGACTGTCTTCCCATCGTAGTCCTTTAGCCGATGTCGTTTTCCATCGCTTCCGTCTAGATCGAAATCCTTGGCTTTCTTCCCTTCGAGATTCATTATCCGCCGGGCCTCCTTTGCTGGACTCTTGTTAGAGTTTAAATCTATATGTCAAATAGAAAAATACAATAGCGATAGTGATGGTTTCGCGGACGCTCGGAAGGCGTTAGTTATTTTTCAGAAATTGGATGAAGGCGTCCGATACGGAAGAAAGAGCGCGTTGTCGATGAATGACCTGATAGAAGTCTCGCTCCAGTCGTAGCCCGCGAATGCGAACCTCCTTGAGAGAGCCGTCTCGGAGCTCCCGTCGGATAGAGGTGCGGGAGAGAATCGAAATGCCAAATCCCGCGATCAGGGCTTCTTTGATGGCCTCAGTGCTCCCGAGCTCCATGCTAACACGCAGGAGCTTCTCCGGCTTATGGCCTTTGCGGGTTAGCAATCTCCTGAACGAGCGCAGCGTGCCGGAGCCTCCCTCGCGGGATATGAACCCCTCCTTGCGGAGCTCTTGCACATCAATCGCCTTGAGACGAGCCCACGGATGGGTCTTAGGGATCGCCAAGACCATCTCATCCTTCCAGATCTTTTGGAAGGCGAGCCTCCCGTCTCCACCCTTGAAGCCGACGAACCCGATTTCCACCTCCCCATCGAGAACAGCCTCGACGATCCCCGCAGAATCACCGCTGCGCAAGACCGGCTTGACTTCCGGATATTTCTGAGCGAAGGCGGCAAGTTTGGGCGGGAGGACGTACTCGCCGGGAATGTTGCTCCCCCCGACCCGGAGTTCCCCCCGAACCTTCCCGTGGAACTGGTCAAGAGACGCCAACGTATCCCTTTTCAAAGCCAACAGTCTTTTGGCCGAGTCAAAGAGAACTTGCCCGAGAGGGGTTGGGGCGATCTTTCCGCCCAGCCGATTGAAGAGCTTTGTGCCTAGCTTCTTTTCCAACTCATGTACATGGGCGCTGACCGTTGGCTGACGGAGCGAGAGATGACCGGCAGCGGCAGAGAAACTCTTGAGCTCGGCCACCCAATAAAACACTTCGACCTTGCGCAAATCTAAATCGCCCATCGTCCGGCCCATCGTCACCCATTAAAGATGGAGGCCGTCGACGTTGTCAACCTGATTCAATGGCGTTATATTTCGATAGTCATGGCTAAAGAATCGCCGTTCGTAAAGATCGCCCGCTCGAGCGGGGCCGAATTTAGCGAAGAAAACGGCTGGCTGTTGCCATCACACTTCGGCGATCCGCTCCGGGAATATCAAGCGGTTCGTTCAAAGGTTGGCCTGATCGATCTCTGTCACCGTGGCATTCTTCGCTTTACGGGGCCGGACCGGATCTCTTTCCTTCAGGGGATGGTTTCCAATGACGTGAAGGCTTTGGCCGACGGAGAAGGCTTCCCTGCTGCGATCCTGAACGTGCAGGGGAAAATTCTAGCGGACACGAGAATCCTTTGCGGGAGTGACTTCATGCTCCTGGATCTCTGGGAGTTTTTGAAGGATAAAATTCTAGATCATCTGAACCACTACCTGATTGCCGATGAAGTCGAAATCACTGACTTGACCGCTCATTGGGGGATCCTCTCTTTTCAAGGACCTAAGGCCCGGTCCTTTTTGACAGAACTTTTCGCAGACGATAAGCTTCCCGCGCTCGAGCACAGCCATTGCGCCCTTTCTATTGGCGGCGCTCAGCTGCGCCTGATCCGCTCTACCCACACAGGCAATGAAGGCTATGACTTGCTGGCGGAGATCAAAACCCTTTCGGCGATATTCCCTCGCATCCAAGCGCTGACAGAAAACTTTTCTGCCCGCTGGATCGGATCTCAGGCGCTAGAGATCCTCCGGATCGAGGCAGCCATACCTCGCTACGGAATCGACATGAACGAGGACAACCTTTTGCTTGAGACGGGATTAGAGCAAGCAGTCAGCTTTCAGAAAGGCTGCTACTTGGGACAGGAGGTGCTGGAGAGAATCCGCTCCCGGGGCCATGTAAACCGCAGGCTTGCCGGAATGGTTCTCGAAGGAGACGCTCCCGCGGGACGCAACGATGCCGTCCATAGCGGCGAGAAGGAGATCGGGAGAGTCACAAGCTCGACCTTCTCACCGTTTCTCAATCGTCCCATCGCCCTCGGATATATTCATCGTAACTACCTCGAGCCAGGAATTCCTCTGCTCATTCATCATAACAGTAAGACCATTGCGGCCAAAGTCGCTCCGCTCCCCTTCTACCGGATGGATGGATCGTAGCGCCTCTTGAATTCCGCATAGGAGCTAAGCTAAATACAAGGCCTTGAAAATCGCTTACGGAAGGAGCCTGAATAATGGCAGACTTTGTGAAGGTGTGTAAAAAAAGTGATCTCCCGGAAGGCCGCGGAAGAACCGTCGACGTGAACGGAAAGCCGGTGGCGATCTTCAACGTGGACGGAAATTTTTGCGCCATCAGCGACACCTGCATGCACCGCGGCGGACCTTTGGGAGAGGGGGAGCTGGATGGTAAAATCGTCGTCTGTCCCTGGCACGGTTGGAGATATGACGTCACCACAGGCGTCAACGAATTGAACCCTTCAATCTCCGTTCAGAAATATCAGGTCAAGGTCGAAGGAGATGATCTGCTCGTGGAAGGCTAACGCTCAGAGCTTTGAGGGACCCGCTGCCTCTTGAGGTGCAAATGTAAAACGGTCGGGTCCCTCTTGTTTCGGTTAAATGTCTACGAAAGTTTCCGTTACCCTTTGTTGATTTTGTCCAGCTCCGCAAGGAGTTCCTTGTTTTCTGGAATTCCCTTATCATAGAGCTTCGTGAAACGTACGATCCCCTGCTTGTCAATGATAAAAACCGCCCGTTTCGGGTAACCTTCAGCCCTTAGACAATCATACGTGGCGCAAACCGCGCCGTGAGGATAAAAGTCAGAAAGCATCGGGAAGTTAATGCCTCCCATCTTCTCGGCAAAAGCTTTGTGGGAAAAAACCGAATCAACACTCACGCTCAGCACCTGAGCGTCTCTCGCCTCGAAGCTTTTTCGCTCTGCTTCGAAGTTCGTGAGTTCTTGCTGTCAACCACCGGTAAAATCGAGGGGATAGAACGCCAAGACGACACTTTTTTTCCCCAGAAAGTCCCGCAGCCCCACCTTCTGCTCCCTAGTTACGGGCAAGCTGAAATCAGGGGCTCTATCCCCGACATTGGGCATTGTCATGGCAACCTCCTTCTTCGTTCATTCTGTGCTTTCTTTCCTATCAAGTCTTACCGGAGAGGTAAAGCCGGATATAGTCCTTAAGCGCATCTCTGGTGCTTGGGAAGGCCAGCTCTTGCCAAGGGATCTCCGCTGGGGTAAAGGTCTGAGCCTCGACGGACTCATCCCTAGCCCGAAGTTCCCCCCCTATCACCTCAGCGGCATATACGACAATCACATTTGGCGAATGAGGATACGAGTAGACCTCCAAGAGAGAACAGAGCTTTACGTCCAAATCACATTCCTCTTTGGTTTCTCGGATAGCCGCGTCTCGGACGCTTTCGCCGCGGTCCACATAGCCGCCAGGGAAGACCCATTTGCCCATCGACGGCTCCACTCCTCTCCGCAGCAAAACCACTCCACGGTCTATAGCAAAGATTGTTCCGGCAACAACCTTGGGGTCCAGGTAAAATATAAAGGCGCAGCTTTGGCAGACTAAGCGCTCCGGCTCGATGGTCTTGATCTTCCGCCGCTCCAGCTTTCCTCCGCAGCGCGGACAGAAGCTATACTCCACATGGCCATGGGTATGGAGATGGCTTTCTTCTTTACTCACGGGTTCCTTTTACCTTAGAACCAATTGAAACAAAAGAGGATATTAGGTATCAATGAGATGTGCTGCGCGCTATCATTTTTGATTTCAACGGCATCCTGGTGGATGACGAGCCCATCCATCTCGAGCTGTTCCAAAAGGTTCTTTTCGAAGAGGGACTATCTCTCACCAAGGAGGAATATTATGCGCGTTACCTTGGCATGGATGACCGCGGCTGCTTCAAAGCAGCCTACCGTGATCGAGGACGGACTTTAGATGAGGCTACCCTGACCGAGCTTATCCGGCGCAAGGCAGTCTATTATCGGAATGCGATTCAACGAAGGCTCACAGTCTTTCCAGGAGTCAAGAAGTTAATTCCCCAGCTCTCATCCTCCTATCCCCTAGCTATCGCGTCCGGCGCGCTGAGGAGCGAGATCGAAATGATAGTGCAAACGATAGGTTTAAGAAACTATTTTCAAGTTATTGTAAGTACTGAAGATATTACTGAAGGAAAGCCTAGCCCGGAGATTTTCGCCAAGGCGCTCACCTTGTTCAATCAGCACAATCTTGATGCTAAGCCGATAACTCCTTCGGAATGTCTCGTTATTGAGGATTCGAAGGAAGGCATCCTTGGCGCGCATCGCGCCGGAATGAAGTGCCTGGCGGTCACTAACTCTCATCCAAAGGTAGAGCTGACAGAAGCGGACGCGATCGTGGGGAGTCTGGACGAAGTCACTATCCCCTTCCTCGAAAGCCTTCTGCCGTAAAATATCTATCTGCCTGAATCTAGACGTACGGGCTTTTTTGCGGCCTGACGGTTATCTCGACGGGGCAGGACGTGATGGGAGAGGTCAAAACAAATAGGACAGCGCGGGCAATATCCTCGGGACGGATCATCCTGGTCCTGTCCAATCTCTTTATCGGTGGAATCATCGGGGTATCGACAAAGCCCGGCAGAATCACCGTCACCTTGATTCCGTACTCTCTAACCTCCTCGTACAGGGACTCTGTAAATCCGATGAGACCAAACTTCGACGCCGAGTAGGCGGCCGTGTTTTCCTGACCGCTCTTACCGGAAACCGAGCTGATGTTGATGATCGCCCCTTCCCCTTTCTCCATGAGTTTGGGCAGGACCAGTTGGCTCAGAACCATTGGCGCGCGCAGATTGACGCGGAACGTCGCGTCCCAGTCTTCCCTTTTAGCCTTGAGGATAGGCCCTGTCTTTCCCCAGCCGGCATTGTTGATCAGATGATCAATCGATCCCCACTTTTCCAAAGTCGCCGTTACGAGCCGCTCTATCTCTTCATCCAGCGACAGATCTGTGGGGACGACCAACGCTTCTCCTCCCTGGTCCCGGATCTCCTCACCAACGGCTCTCAATTGAGACTCGCTGCGCGCCGCCAACGCGACGCGAGACCCCGACCGGCCGAGCAGAACGGATATGGCCCTTCCGATTCCTCTTCCGGCACCTGTAACGATGGAGACCTTACCTGCGAGGGATTTCATAAGCTCAGCTCATTGTCATTTAATGAAAGGTCGACGGGCTTAACTGTCCTGGCTGCATGACCGTAGAGCCATGGTGGTGAATCATGAACCATTCAGCGTCGCGCCGCTCGAAGATATTCGTTGCCAGGACAGATCCCGTACTTAGTTCATTTCCCTCTCGGCTGGTAAGGTTCTCGTACAGAGTCACCCACGCGAGCGAGCCTCGGACTTCAACTTGAACTTCTGTCAGAATAAAGTGCATCTCTTCCGTGTTCTCGAAAATCCGGCGCCAGCTCGCCATCACAGCCTCCCAACCTCGCAGCAGCCCCCACCCCGGATGAAAGCACTGGACATAGTTCTCCTTAAGCCACATCTTCTCCATCTTTTGCGCGTCGAGACTCTCAAAGGCATTATAAAAATCTTCGTTGGCCTTATAGACATCGATCTGCTCTTTGCCCTTCATAACGGCTCCTCAGTGGGTGGGCTTCGGCGCCATAAAGACAAGTAGAACCAGCCGCTCCGGTCCTGGGTTGCTAACCCCATGCCTCTGGCCCGACGGCGCTATCGCAATCTGTTGTTCCTCGAGTTCCTTCTGCTCCTGACCGATCTGAAACAAACCTTTTCCCTGCACCACAAAATAGATTTTATCCGACCCTTCATGCGTATGGGGAGCTTGCGCTTGTCCAGACTCAAAACAATAGAGGTCGCAAAACATTCTCTCGGTTTCGAAAAGGCCGGTTTTCTTCATCTTTTCCGGCGAAAACTGCATCGCGTCTGAAACCGACTTGAAGTTTTCCATACAATCCTCCTTTAACAGAAATTTTATCACACACGAATAGCCATGCAAAACTGGAGCGAATCTGATATTTTGATTTTCCATGAAGTCCGTCTTAGTTCGCTACCACGAAGTGGCTCTCAAAAAGGGCAATCGTCCCTACTTCATGGACATGTTGAAGCGGAATCTGCGTTCTTCTGTGAGTGGGCTGGGTCTTAAAGAAATAGAGAGCCTGCCCGGCCGCCTCGTGCTTTGCTTTGACGGCACCGCTGACCGAGAGGCTATCCATCAGCGGGTTCAGAGGGTCTTCTGCGTCGCTAACTTTTCCTTTGTGGAGCGCACGACCCCGGACCTCAAGGCCCTTGAGGAGAATATCCTGCAATATCTGGACGGGAGGCGATTTTCTTCCTTCCGCGTCGACACCAAGAGAGCCGACAAACAATTTCCCCTGACCTCACCGGAAGTGAATCGAAAGGTGGGCGCAGCGGTCAAGAACAAAACCGGCGCCCGGGTGGATTTGGACAACGCGGAGCTGACGATAACGATCGAGATCCTTCCTCACGACGCATTCTTCGGCTTTGATAAGATAGCTGGGTCGGGAGGCCTGCCGGTTGGGGTCAGCGGCAGGGTTGTTTCCCTGATCTCCGGCGGGATCGACTCTCCGATAGCTGCTTGCCGGATGATGCGGCGGGGCTGTCGGCTCATCTTCGTTCATTTTCATAGCAGGCCGTATCTCGATCAAACCTCCCAAGAGAAAGTCCGAGAACTGGTGAAACTCCTTACTCGCTACCAGTTTTCATCCCGTCTTTATCTTGTTCCCTTCGGGGAGATTCAGCGGCAGATCGTCGCCGCTGTTTTGA
>VBLN01000445.1 GCA_005878685.1 Deltaproteobacteria bacterium
GGCCAAATAATAGTATCCATAAGGGTTTGTCGAATCGATGGATATCGTTTTTTCCAACCTGGACAAAGCCTTGGCGTAATCTCCGGATTCCATGATCTTTCTTCCTTCTTCCGTCAGCCGCAACGACGCCGCGCGCTGAGGCGGCGTCTGGGGAGTAATCTTCGCAATCAGGGAACTATCGTCCGGAAGAGGAGCGGGCTCGCTTCCTGGGGTGGGGATTGCACGCTGTTCGTTGCTTCTTTCCTGCGGCGCAGGCCGCTTTTCCTTAAGATCCTGCTCCTTGATTTTAGGCTCCTCGGCTAAAGGTTTTGGCGGGCTCACCGGTGGCCTAGGAGGTGGCAGCGAGGTTTGAGGAGAAGATGGATTGGAAGGAACCGGACTCCTCGAAGGCAAAGGTGGACGATAAACCGGACGCGTAGCGCATGCCTGGATCAAGGCCAGCAAAAGCAGAATAACTAAAAGAGGTAATTTTTTTGAGCCCAAAGTTTCACCCATGCATGAGACGTAATGCTGTCTCTCTATTTTCCCAATAAAGGAGAGAAAATCCAAGACAAAACTTTTGCCGGTTCCCGAAGCAGTTGGCTTAGCGAAGCGGGATGGAGCGGACAATAGCCGGTCGGCTCTTCTCCCTCGATGAACGCTTCAGCCATCACCCGTGGACAATTAGGAGTTGCGAGGTAGCCGCTTAGAGGATCGATGTTGACGATTTTAATGCCCGCCGGCGGAACAAAATCAGTGACGGGAGTTCCGGCCGTGGCCCGCTTCATAAAGTCGGTCCAAATCGGAAGAGCGGCCTGGGCACCTGATAAACCGAGTTTGGTCTGGTTATCAAATCCGACCCACACAACCGCCAAAAGGTCGGGTGTATAACCTACAAACCACGCATCTTTAAGGTCATTAGTCGTTCCGGTTTTTCCCGCCGCTGCTCGATCAAATCCTTGAAGCCTCGCTCCATAACCCGTTCCTCGGTCCAAAACGCCTTTGAGCAAATAATTGATCATGAAAGCCAGCTGGGGCGATATCACTCTCCTGACCTGGATATCCCTCTTCTCTAAGGCGCGCCCGTCCTGATTCGTAACTTGTTTCACTGTAAGCGGATGAGTTCGCACCCCATTATTGGCCAGTGTCGAAAATGCCGTCGCAAGCTCCAGGGGAGTGACCTCAACACCACCCAGAACCAGAGAAGGCAATGCTGGAAGCGAAGTCTCAATCCCCAGACGATAGGCCAATTCCCGAATTTTGTTGATCCCTACCTCCCTGGCGATGCGGACCGTAGCCGAGTTCAGAGATTTTTCCAGAGCCGCACGGAACGTCACGGTGCCGAAGTATTCTTCCTTATAGTTCCGCGGCGCCCACTCTTGTCCCTCGTAACTCCAAGTGAAGGGAGAATCGTCCACGAGTGTCGCTGGCGTAATTTTTTTCCCCCCCTCTTCTGACCCGTACATCAGAGCCGCCAAATAGGTGAACGGCTTAAAGGTCGACCCCGGCTGGCGCCACGCCTGAAACACGCGGTTGAATTGAGACTTCTGGTAATCCCTCCCTCCGACCATCGCCTTGATCTCGCCTGTCTGAGGCTTGATGACTACAACGGCGCCTTCGAGGTGGTCCTCCTCCCCTCTTTTCCGAAGATAGCGATAGGTTTCCTCCAACCGCTTCAGCCCATCGACCAACGCTTTTTCCGCCAAGCGCTGGAGTTGAAGATCCAAGCTCGTAAATATCCTTAGTCCCTCGGCGGTGAGCACTTCGTTCGAATAATTCTCTGCTAGGTCCCGTCTTAGAAAGTCGACATAAAACGGAGCGTCATTGGCCACTTTAATGAGTTCCCGGCGCTGAATGACTTCGCGCAATGCCACGTCGTACTGAGCGCGAGTGATGAGCCTCTCCTCTAACATTTTGGCCAGCGCTCCACACTGCGATAAGGAGAGTAGCGGCCAGGGGCTCTTATCAGCCCGGCCAGAAGCGCCATCTCGCCGGTCGTCAGCTCTCGAGGCTCCTTGGAAAAATAAAACTGCGAGGCTTCCCAGACGCCGAAGATCCCCTGCGCCCCCCTTTGTCCGAGGTAAATCTCATTTAAGTAATTCTCGAGGATTTCATCCTTCGAGTATTTTCGCTCAGCAATGAGCGCCATCAGAGCCTCTTTAATCTTACGCTGCAGCGTCCGCTGATCAGTTAGAAAAAAATTTTTCATCAGCTGCTGCGTCAAGGTGCTCCCACCTTGAACAACTCCGCCGCTACGTAAATTGACCCAGAAGGCGCGAACAATCGCCAAGGGATCAATCCCCCGGTGACGATAGAACCTCTCGTCTTCAACGGATAGAATCGCTTTGACTAACGAGGGAGGAACATCCGACAACTTGACCAGTCTTCTCTCTTGCCAGATACGGTCGTAAAGCCCGGTGATGAGTTCTGGCTCTAGTTCGAGGGAAAAAAGCTCCTCCCCGCTGTTTAGATTCGCCATCCGAACGATCGTACCGCCTTGTGATGTGATCCGGACTGGAAAGCCCTTAAACTCTTCAAGGGGGTAGGCAAAATCGTGCAGATAGATTTCCAGCAGACCCTCTCGCTTGAGGAAGCGGTATTCTCCCCGCGCCGTAATCGCATTCTGGACCTCGCGATATCCCAGACGACGAAGCTTCTCGCCCAACTCCTCCATCCGGAGATTTATCCCGACATAGAGCAGATAGGTGTCCGAATAAATTTTCGATGGGAACTGCCATTTTTTCCCTTCAAATTTTGTTGTGACGATATCGTCAAGACTTCTTACATACCACGCACCGAAGATGATACCGCTAGCGAGGAGGAGAAATAAAAAAAGTAAGGCAAATTTGAGAGTCTTATAGCGGGACTTCTTCAAGCCAAAAACTTCCCCACTTAAATTAACACCGAGCTATGGCTCTGTCAAAAAGAGAAAAAAGAGGGCCAGATCGAACTACCTGGCCCTCGGTGAATTCATGTCAAAATCTGAGATGTCTAACGAGGCTGTAGAAAAAGTCCGAACCAAGTAAAAAATGTCCAAATCGGGGGTACCAAAATGGTCACTCGATCCGAGATCGTCGCTTAAAACCCAAATACGGAGGTCGTTTTTCTGGTAAATGTTTTGATCTACCTTTTTCTACAGCCTCAACAGGCTTAAGCGCAAGGAAGAGCGTACTCTCTCCGCGGCGGACCAGAAACAGGACTCCTTTGCCTTTTTTGGTATCTCCCATCGCCTTTCGGTACTCGCTGAGATTGCGCACGGGCTTGCGGTCGATCTCCAGAATAACGTCTCCTCGGCGAAGTCCTGCCTCATCGGCTGGACCTCCCGGTTCGACCGAAGTAATCACCACCCCTTCAGCCCGCTCCAGCCCCAGACTCTGAGCCATTTCTGGCGTGACCCTCTGGACCGTTAATCCCAGTTCCCCCTTCTCCTCGGCGGTGGCGACAACCTCTTCCTCCTTTAACTCCCCAACCGCGACAGTGAGAACGACCTCCTTTTTGTCCCGCAGCACCTTTAGCTGAGCCTTCTTATTCACTCCCGTGCGGGCGACGATAATTGGAAGTTCATTGGAGTCCTTGATCTCCTTTCCGTCAAACTCCACAATAACATCTCCCACCTTGACCCCGGCACGGTCCGCTGGTCCATCTTTAGAAACATTCGCGACGAGCGCGCCGCGGGTCTTATCCAACCCCAGAGACTCTGCAATGTCGGGGGTAACTTTTTGAATCAGCACGCCAAGATAACCCCTCGTCACTTTGCCCTTCCCCTTGAGTTGGGGCAAGAGCTCTTTAACCAGGTTAATTGGAATCGCAAAGCCGATTCCGATATTTCCCCCCGTCCTACTGAAGATCGCCGTGTTGATCGCCACCACTTCCCCACGCAGATTAATCAGGGGGCCACCAGAATTCCCTGGATTAATCGACGCATCCGTCTGTATAAAATCGTCATAAGGTCCCGCCCCTATATGCCTCCCCTTAGCGCTTACGATCCCCGCCGTTATCGTGTTGTCCAAACCAAAGGGATTGCCAATCGCCATGACCCATTCGCCCACCTCGAGCCGATCCGAGTCCCCCAAAGCGGCTACGGGGAGGCTCCCTCGATCATTGATCTTGACCACAGCAATATCCGTTTTGGGATCGGTGCCGACGACTTTGGCCTCGAACTCTCTTTCGTCTGCGAGCTTGACGACAATCTTTTGAGCATTTTCAACCACATGGTTGTTAGTGAGGATGGAGCCATCACTATCGATGATAAATCCCGAGCCCAAACTCTTCTGCCGCTGAGGTCCCCGTGGGATGGGGCCGCCAAA
>VBLN01000068.1:0-5956 GCA_005878685.1 Deltaproteobacteria bacterium
CTTCAAAAGGCATGGAGTGGACAATGTAATTGAAAGGCGGATCGTTCAGCGATCCATTGAGCCTTATCAACGTCTCCCTGAGGGAACGCGAGAGATCGACGTACTCTTGTTTCGACGCATGTTCGAAGTAGGAGGAGTGCCTCTTCGGCAAGATCCAAGTCTCAAAGGGAAACCGCGAGGCGAAGGGACAGATGACTGCGAAATTCTCATTCTCACTTACCACTCGGGCTCGTTCTTCTATTTCCTGCCGCACGATATCGCAGTAGATACAGCGTTCCTTGTATTTGTAGTATTCTTGCGCGCCAACAAGCTCGTCGGTGACAGTGCGTGGAACGATCGGCAGGGCGATAAGCCTCTGAGCCCTGGTTTTTGAAGATCAGCACATAACGAAACCGCTTGTCTTTTCTAAGGTCTAAGATGCGGTCCCGATAGGCCCAGAGAATTTCCTCATATTGTTTCTCGCTCAGAGCACCCATATTTGTCTCATGATTCGGCGTTTCGACGACCACTTCATGAGCCCCCACGCCATTCATAAGATCGTAGACGCCTTCGCCGCGCCTATCCAATTCTCCTTCTATCATCAGCGCTGGGAATTTGTTCGGGACAACTCTCAGCGTCCATCCTGGACTTTCCCGACTAGACCCCGCGGCGCGATAGGCCATAATTTCAGGCGGAGTCAGCCCTTCGTTACCCTCACAAAACGGACAGGGGCCGTTTCGCGGCGAATTCCTCTTGTGCTCGCGGGGAGTCGGCCTTTTTGCTCTGTCGGTGGAGATGATGACCCATCGTCCCACCACCGGATCTTTTCTCAACTGAGGCATAGTGTATTTCGCGCTCCGGAAAACTAATTTATTATCGCATTTCTGCAAAGACTTGTCATCAAAAAATACCTTGCGCGATGGGAGATATAACCAACGTAACGCACTTCGTTTTGCCTTCCAAAAAAAAGGCCCCGATCTCTCAGGGCCTTCGAACTGGAGCGGGTGATGGGGATCGAACCCACGACCTTATGCTTGGCAAGCATACGCTCTAGCCAGCTGAGCTACACCCGCGTACTTCTTTCACTACCCCAAAGCTATTCCCTTGTCAACGTAAGGAGTGCTATCCAGCAATGGTCTTGTGCTGCAGGAGGCGAAAAAATTTGACATGGTAATTCACTCCAGACCATACAGCAACCACGGCCGCCAGACAGAGAAAATAGACTCCGACCACACAGAAATCGATGCCGACATACGAATAGTGAACTAGGAGAGCAAACACCGCGATTGCTTGAAGACTGAACTTATATTTGCCCATCTCCTCGGCCTCCATCACGATCCCCTCTTTCAAGGCAATACCTCGGAGAATGGTTACTGCAATCTCACGCGCCACGATCACTACCACCAGCCAGGCCGGCGGCTCCGGCTCTCCGGGGCGATCCATAGCCGTAAGCATAATAAGAGCGGCCACAACCATGAGTTTATCGGCCAATGGGTCCAGGATTTTTCCTAGATTGGAGACAGTCCGGTGGCGTCGCGCCAGGTAACCGTCAAAAAAGTCCGTCAGGGACGCGAGAAGAAAAAGAAAAGCGGCTAGCAGGGCAGAAGCAGGATCCGCGAATGTAAGTAAATAGACGAGGACAGGAATGATTGCTATGCGAAAAAGACTCAGAACATTTGGCAGCGTCCACACGTGGGAGCCCGGATGAAATCTTAATGACTCACTTGTTCCCGGATAGAGATAGTCCCGCTCCCGCGATAACGGTCAAGATAGGTCATGACGCGTCTAATGTACTCTCTTGTCTCCGCAAAAGGAGGAACACCTCTGTGTTTTTCAACCGCTTTAACTCCCGCATTGTAGGCCGCCAGTGTCAGCTGGAGATCTCCTTGGTAACGGTCCAGAAGAAGTCTTAGATGACGCACTCCGCCGTCGATGTTCTCCTCGGGATTATAAACATTGCTGACCTGGTGAAGCTGGGCGGTTTCCGGCATGAGCTGCATTAAACCCTGGGCTCCCTTGTGTGATCTAGCCTGGCTATTGAAGTCTGACTCTACTTTGATCACCGCTTGGACCAGATGGGCATCCACCCCGTAGCGGTCTGCTGCAGAACGGATCAATTCCTCAAAAATGGCCGGAGCGATCAGGGAGCCGGCGGAACCTCTTCCCGGCTCTCTGATGACTGGGCGGTAGCGAGAGCTCGTAGGCGCGTTAGTAAAATGAAGGACTCCCTGCGGGTCCTTGTAGGCATAAATATCTGCTCGGGTCTCTCCGAGCGGCGCCAGAGACCCTATAAGAAACGCAAAGAAGCCTGCCCGCAGTCCCATTTTGCCCCTGAGATTTGGCATAAAACTCCGTTAGGGTAACCTCTTAAGCCTTCGCTGTCAAACTTTCCCAGACCGGGGGTAGCGGGTCATTTTGACTTGAAGAGCTACAGAGAGGTCAAGTTGAGACATTGCCAAAATCTGCAGAACGCAAGGGATATGCCATAAGGTAACCACTTGTTTTCGCGGAGAACCTGGAGAAGCGGACCTAACGATTAAATGACGTTTTTGACAAAAAAGTACCCTTGGGCACGGGCTTCGGTTTGCGATGTTCAGTAGTCCTAGAGTGACGAACTAAAGTCACCGATTGAATAGGTATTAGACGGAAAGGTCCCCGGACGTCAGCTTTTCGATCAGCAGCAAGTCGCCCTCAAGGAAATCAACCGCTTTGAGTTTCCCAACATCCAGCCATTCGATGCTCTCGAACTGTTTATTGGAGACCGAGCCTCGGTAGGTTTCCACCTTGAAAAATACGAGCTCCACTGTTTGATTCGGATAAGAATGGGTGTGGTGAAAAAGCTCGCTGGCTGATTCAACTTCGATTCCCAGTTCTTCCTTGAGCTCTCTCCGCAAGGCAGTTAGCAGGTTTTCCCCTTCTTCCACCTTGCCTCCCGGGAACTCCCACTTGAGAGGATAGGAAGCGTCAGCTCTTCTCTGACAGACTAGAAGGCGACGGTCTTGATAGACCAGTCCCGCCACAACACGGATTGTCATTTGGCGGTTCAATTTCCGCTCCCTCTACGGAGAATCGAAAAGCTGCCGAACTCGGCAGCTTTTCTCCTCTCAGCTTTTTCCACTTTCAGGATTTGACGAAGTTTGCTAGAACCATCAACTTAGAGTAAATCAAATCTAGGCACAATTCATATTTGCTGAATTTACTCATGACTACACAAAAGCGTATTTTTCTGCTTGCGACACCCGTGTGGTTTTTTGCAACGCTCGCCATAAACACCATGGGAGCGCAAGGTACTGTAGTAACAGAACTCACCTCAGCCAACGGCAATAATTGGTGCAACATCGACTATGATTCTGGAACTGATGGATCGAGTGCGGAAGACGACGTTCCAAAGTATACAACGACGTCGCTACGCGATTCGCCCAAAGGGCAGTGGGGAAGAGTAACACCGATCGCGGATGGAAATCACCCGAATCTTTATTACAATCAGAGCGAGATAGATGAATTGCGGCATATGATTTTGGTGCAACACAGCCCGCAGAATCTAGTTGACCTGTACAACAAGTCAATGAAGAACGCCGTCGCCGTTTCTCCACAGAACAACCAAAGCCCTCATCACAACAACATGAGAGCGGCGATAAGCTACATGATTGAGCCGACCCCTGCCAAGGCTGATGCTATTCGCACTGCTTTGCTTAACTTCATGAGCTATTTTCCAAAGGGCCTCCCCAATTGGTTTCGCACTATCGGCTGCTACTTCTGCGGATATTCCACTCCGTGGCTCTTCGATTTGCTTATGGCCTACCATCCCGGCAAGCTTTCTTCAACCGAAGTAAACAATCTGAAGAACTGGTTCGCCAAGTCTGCTGAAAATTTGAAATTTGATACCCGCGACTCCTTTGCTGTCTCCGGGCCCTCGGATAATCGTGCAACTTGGACAGTTCCCGTTAGCACCCGTGAGGCAAAAACAATGTCTCCCTTTCCTAACTGGTACAGCCGTTATATGGGTCCTTCCTTGGCGAGCGCTTTGGTATCGGGCAATCAAGACGATGTTGATTACTGGGCTGACAGCAGCTGGCCGCATACTCTGCTTACCTTTAATGGAGTTACTTCAACTTTCCCTTCCGATCAAGCCAATAGATATGATTTGGTAATGTATTTGCTGGCTGTATATCCGTCCGGCGCGAACACAGACACGTATGACCGTGAAGGTTTCGGGTATAACGGCCCGAAGACATGGTGTACGGTTTCATACTATGACCCACGCCTGGCAGATGGTGGATCCTATCACTGGGCGCAAATGTCGGGCGCAATCTTGGGAGCTGAAATGGCGTATCACAACGGAATGATCGGAGTATTCGGGCTAACCGATGTTCCAGGCACAGAACCTGCGCTTTTGAGAACGTCCAAGCTCGCTATCCAATCTCGCACACAAAAAGATTTTAGACCCACCAGTTTAACCGGACATCCGAGCATAGGGCATGACCCGATTAATTGGGCTGCATACAGGCGGTATTCTGATCCGACAATAGAACACGCTGTGTCGAAATTGGGTAGGAGTGTGAGTTTTGGAGCTGAGTTGCCGAACGAAGTGTGGGAATTTTTCGGATACCCGCGACGGATTGTATGGACGTCTGGAGTGGTCCAATAGATTTCCACGGAGATCCGGCTCCTAGAATTCACACGAGGCAAGGGCGTATAATCGATTGGTTAATGTATTTTAGCGGAACAGCGCTTGCCCCAATTCTTTTCTCATCCCCCTATTTAATCTTCTCCCTCTTCAGCACAAGACAGCTGCCATGAACGATGCTTTGGGTGGAACAGACCAATTCCCACCCTTCTTTCCCTAGATCATTTAAAGCAGCTTCTGACAGATCACTCGACTGAAGGATGCGGTATTCGAATTGACTCATAGTCTTTTCTCCTCTCTATTCCACCCTTTCAGGGTGTTAAAGCGTTGCAGTTGGGGGAAGGTTGAAACTCGCGAGCCAGCTTTGCCAAGGAACTGGCGCGCCCGGAGGGACTTGAACCCCCAACCCTCAGATCCGAAGTCTGATGCTCTGTCCAATTGAGCTACGGGCGCACTTGGGAGCCTCAGAAGAGATTAGTCCAAAGACTCGCTTAACGGAAGCGAACAACGCGGAGTCCTTTGTCGGAAAAGAATCGTTCGAGAGCCTTAGGTATTTGGCTATCTGTGAGGAGTAAGGAACGGTTAGGCACAAAAAAGCCGGCAACGGTCAAAACCATTTTATCTCCAGCCTTACCCTCCGTTGTGGGAAAACGGTGCTGCTGGTAAGTCGTCTGCTCTCCAATCGACTCTAGGAGACGAGAGATCAGGTCTCGAGATGAAACAGTCTGCAAATCCAACTCGATCGCTCTCACTTTTTCCGTTGACTGCAATGTCTTTTTCGCTTCGTCTCCCACGCGATGAAAGAGAAGAGCCATCTTCTTCCCGCCAAATTCAAATAATCTATCTATGGTAATTTCTATCGAGATCCCCTCTCGCAAAGGAAGGGACATCTGACGGTTGGCTGAGAAGGGAATCTGGCAGAGTTTAAAAAACGCATCCACCAAAGCATTCTTCTCAGCAGGCCACGATTCGATCTGAGTCTCCAGAATGGGTTGTCTGCTCTCTAGAGAAGCCGAACCTGAGGAGAAGGACTGCGGCAGCAGAATTTCCTTCAGAGTCAATCCCTTGACTGAGAGATACTCTTTCAGATAGTCAGGGGTCTTGCTGGAAGCCTCAACCAAGCTGATGACAAGCATTTCGGGAGTTCCGCTATTACTGTCAGGGGTTGTCACCATCCAGTCCCCTTTGACCATGACGCCCACTCCCGCATCTTGCATGACGACGGGTCGGTTCGGTGGCAAGGATTGAAATCCTAGGCGAGACAGCAGACCGCTGACAGTTTCTTGAAGAGAGATTCCCGGCTTTGCGGTCACAATGCGCGTGGTGGAATTTCTCCCCTCTATTTTGGTT
>VBLN01000068.1:6069-16507 GCA_005878685.1 Deltaproteobacteria bacterium
GACCCCTTCTTGGAGAGGCAAGACCTCCTCACCGTTGCGGCGCGTTTCACTCCCCAACGCCGTCATGATCTGTTCCAAAAGCGGGATATTTCCCTCCAGTGGAAGTTTTTGACCGCTATCCGCATCCATGACTTTCTGAGGAGGTTTTTTGACTTCTTGTGCGGCAAAATCCTTAGTTTGAATCCAGCGGCCGGGAAGTGTCAGCGCCTCCCCGACGAAAAGGATATCCCAATTTTTTTTCCCTGGGTTCATATCTCTCACTTGTTTGAAGGTGCTCATCCTTTCCTGCTCGCCTTTAATTCCCAGCTGTTCGCGGAGGATTTTGAATAGGTAATCGCCCGGCTTCACGCTATAAATTTTTGTCTCACCTTTGGGTCCCGTCGGAAGCGTTATGCCAAGAATCTCATTCGGCCGGATCGGGATAAACACGGTATCGCCAACTTCCAAGACATTGGGATTTTTAAGCTGGGGATTGAGTGTGCCGATGATCGTCACATACCGGGGAAACTGTTTTTCCGGTACGCCCTTCTCCTGAACCAGGAACTTCCATAGCGAATCTCCTCGGCCGACAACTCTCTCCTCGCCCTCCACTGGCTTTCCTTGATACTCCCGTGTCTTTAGTGTCTTACGCAGCTTTAGCTGCGGTTGCTCCTCTTTTTGTTGGCTGCCAGTTTGCGCCTGCCCCCAAGCGAGATCGCGCAAGGAGAGTGCAAAAAACAAAATTAGGGCTGCGGCTAGAATGACTTTGGACCGGAAAGCGTTCATCTTACCCTCCAAACAGTGCCCCCAGCGGTGTCCTCTAACGTGATGCCTTTTTCTTGAAGCTGCACTCGAATTTTATCAGCCTCCTGCCACCGTTTCTCTCTGCGCGCTTGATCTCTCTTCTGTACCAGTCCCTCGATGACCTCCGGCGAAAGTCCCTGCAGCCGCAGCCAGCGCCTCTTCTTTCTCTCAAAAAACGCCTGAGGCTCGTCCTGCAATAAACCCAGAATCTCAACCATCCTCTTCAAGGCCGCCACTCTCGAGGAAGCCCCGTCCGATTTTCCTTCGTCTAACAGCCGATTAAGGGAACGGACCTTGTCAAAGATCAGCGCCATCGCCCTCGGCGTGTTGAAATCGTCGTCCATCTCCTCACGGAACATTTCAATGAGCGCGCGTTCGGGACTCGCCGCGGCCAGCCCGGTCAAAGAATCGCCGCGCTCAAGCGTCTCATAAATCCGCTCCACTCCCGTTGCGGCTTCTTCAAGCCCTTCTTCGGAGAAATCCATGGGACTTCTGTAGTGACTGCTAAGAAAGTAGTGACGCAATGCCTCAGCTTCCCGGTGCTCGAGGATTTCCTGAATTCCAAGGACATTTCCCAAAGACTTCGACATCTTTTCCTGATTGATATTAAGAAAGCCGTTATGTATCCAATAACGGGCCAGGGGCACATCAAAGGCGGCTTCGGATTGGGCGATCTCATTTTCGTGGTGCGGAAAGATTAAATCCATTCCTCCGCCGTGGATATCGAAAGGTTGGCCGAGATATTTTGTGCTCATCGCCGAGCACTCGATGTGCCATCCGGGACGCCCTCTTCCCCAAGGACTTTCCCAGTACGGCTCCCCTTCCTTGCTTTCTTTCCAGAGCGCGAAGTCCATGGGATCTCTTTTCCGAGCGTCGACTTCGACCCTGGCGCCGGCTTCTAACTCTTTGAGTCTCTTGCGCGAGAGCTTTCCATATCCGGGAAAAGCCTGGACGGGAAAATAGACATCGCCGTCGACGCGGTAGGCCATCCCCTTCTCCTCGAGCCGCCGAATCAACGAAATAATTTCGGCTATGTGCTCCGTAGCTTTAGGCTCCTGGGTTGGGGAAAGGAGTCCCAGCGCATCGCTATCTCTCCGGAACTCCGCGATATATCGTTTCGCAATAGCTTCGGCCGTCGAGCCTTCCTGGTTAGCCCGTTGAATGATCTTGTCGTCAACATCGGTAAAATTACGCACAAACGTGACGCGGAAGCCGAGAAACTTGAGGTACCTGTATATGACGTCGAAGGTCAAAAGGGCGCGCGCATGCCCCACGTGTGACGCATTATACACCGTTACTCCGCAGACGTACAGCCGAACTTCGCCCTCTCTCAGGGGAACGAACTCCTCTTTTCTCCCTGAGAGAGTATTGTATATTCTAAGGCCCATCTTGTCTTCTCATCTTACGGATCACTGTCTGATTTGCAAGGATTTTCTGCGGACTGGCACTTGCGAAATCGGACAAAAAGAAATAGAGAGACGTTATGAATTTTGCCAAATCTTACGCTGACCTGAGGGAATTTATTTCGGCCCTTGAAGGCAACGGAAAACTTTTGCGCATCAAACGGGAGATCAACAAAGATACCGAGCTCCATCCTCTGGTGCGCTGGCAGTTCAGAGGCTTGAAGGAAGAAGAACGCAAGGCCTTCCTGTTCGAGAACGTCACAGACTCCAAGCGAAGAAAATACCAAGGCTCCGTACTAGTCGGCGGTCTCGCCGCCTCGGCCGCAGTTTATTGTTTGGGATTGAAATGTTCATCCGAAGAGGTCGCCGACCGCTGGCTGTACGCCATGGACCATACCCTAGAGCCCGAAATCGTGAATCACGGCCCGGTTCAAGACGAGATCCATAAGGGCAAAGATCTTTTGAGTCACGGCGGTATTGGGGAGTTTCCGATACCGATCTCGACTCCGGGCTTCGATAACGGCCCTTACATCACCGCAGGCCATTGGATCACCAAGGACCCGGAAACGGGAAAGAGAAATGTCGGCAACTACCGTGGACTCATCAAAGGGCCGGCGGTGAGCGGCATCATGGCGGGAACACCACAGGATCTTTCGGCCCATTGGGAGAAGTGCCGGAGGAAAGGAAGACCTCTTGAAGTCGCCGTTGCCGTGGGGACAGTGCCTGCTGTTTCCTACACCGCTACGCAGAAGGTGCCGCCAGCGATGGACGAGCTGGCTCTGGCCGGAGGGCTAGTCGGTGAACCCATCCCGCTCGTCAAATGCCAGACTGTGGACCTCGAAGTGCCCGCGACCGCCGAAGTGGTGCTTGAGGGGATCATTCCGACCGCCTATCTGGAGGAAGAAGGACCTTTCGGCGAATCGATGGGCTATGTTGATCCAAGGACGCTGAGTGGAGTCTTCGAGCTCACCTGTGTGACTCACAGAAAAGATCCCATTTGGGTCTCGATCATCAGTCAGGTCACACCGAGTGAGAGCTCCAAGATCAAAGCGATGGGAATGGCAACCCTGATTCTTCGTTTCCTCAAGCAGCGGGGATTTTCAAGCGTGCTCGAAGTTTCTCTGATGGAGCCGCTGGTGAATCTGCGTCCTTACGTCGTCCTTCGAATGAAGAAGAGAGACGATCAAGATCCATGGGGCGCTATGGATGCGCTGTTGGAATACGGCGACCGCGTCGGTAAATTGGTGATCGCCGTGGATGAAGACATCAACCCTCACGATCCGGTTGCGGTCACTTGGGCGATCACGCACCGCTCGCAACCCCATAAGGATATCAAGATCGTCGGCGACCGTCCTTTCGGAGCCACACCCATCGGCATGCTCGTCTCGCATCCGACCAGCCGCTACGACAATATGGAGTCTTCACTGCTCATCGACGCGACCCGCAAAGCCGATTTTCCGCCGCTGTCTCTTCCAAAAAAGGAATATATGGAGCGCGCACGGCAACTCTGGGAAGAACTTGGTCTCCCCAAATTAGAACCACAGGAGCCTTGGCACGGATACCTCATGGGATTGTGGCCAGATGAACTCGATGGGGAGGCCAGGCTTGCAGCTGCCGGGGATTACGATAAGGTCGGTGAAAAGCTGCGCGGCACTCGGGTTGAAGTCGGAGAGGGCGAGACGCTGCGTTCGATGAGACAAAAATGGGGGAAAACTCATTCCGGCAGAGCGCAGTAGTCATCGTTGGTCGAAGCCCTTTCTTATGAGATTTCCATCCGGCGGACTTTGAAGCTGACCGTCCATCTCTTTGGCCGCGGGAGGTAGAGATGAGCAAGGCGACCCTGTTAAGCTCTTTGGCGTTTTTTGTTGCGGTCTCGCCGCTAATGGCGCAGACCAAACGAATACCGGTCGCCTTCAGTGCCGTAAGCGCCACGCAAGCAGCTCTTTACGTCACCAAAGAGGCCGGCCTATTCGAAAAGCATGGCCTTTCAGTGGATCTGGTCTACGTGAGCAGCGGGTCCAAGGTCGCGCAGGCGCTCATGGCGCGGGAGTTTCCGGTGGCATTGGCCGGCGGCGCAATTGTAAACGCGAATCTTGCCGGTGGCGACCTCGCCATCGTAGGCGGCGTGGTCAATGTTCCCTCTTTCTATTTGTTGGTTCAACCTTCGGTCAAGCGCGTCGAGGATCTCAAAGGCAAAGCCATCGGCATCACCCGGTACGGTTCGTCGACGGATTATACGGTGCGCTTCTATCTCAAAAAATCCGGTCTGGAGCCGGACCGGGAGGTGAAGATTCTCCAGATGGGCGGGCAGCCTGAGATTCTAGCCGCGACCCAGGCCGGGGTGATTCAGGGCGGCGTCTTCTCTGCGCCCGCAGATTACAAGGCGCGCAAGTTCGGCTTCGTCCAGCTCGCGGACATGAGCAAGATCGGACTGGATTATCCGACGACCAGCCTCGTTTCGACCCGCTCTTACATCAAGATGGATCCCGCCACGGTGAAAAATTTTCTGATAGCCTATAGCGAGGGCGTGAGCCGCCTGTTCAGAGACAAGGAATTCACGATGAAAGTCACCGGCAAGTACACTCGCACGGACGACCGGGAGATTCTAGCGGCGGCCTATTCCTTCTCGACGAATTTTATCGAAAAGACTCCTCGGCTCCCTTACAAAGCCATCGAGACCATTCTGGCGCAGACCGCGGAAACTGATCCCAAAGCCAAGGGCCACAAGGCCGAGGAGTTCATCGACCCGACCTTTTACAACGAGCTTGAGAAGAGCGGTTTCTTCAAATCGTTGGGCTGGTAGAGTCCAAGAAGCTCGATGAAACGAAAGATCACTCTCACAGTCAACGGCAAAGAGCAGGAACTCGAAATCGAGCCGAACCGGCTGCTCCTCCATGTCCTGCGCGAAGAGATCGGCCTGACTGGAACCAAAGAGGGCTGCAGCATCGGCGTGTGTGGCGCGTGCAGCGTCATTGTCGACGGCCGGCTGGTGAGCTCCTGCCTGACGCTGGCCGCAGGTTGCGAAGGAAGAGATATTGAAACTATCGAAGGGCTCGCGAAGGACGGAAACCTCCATCCGCTACAGCAGGCTTTCATCGAATACGGCGGTTTCCAATGCGGCATCTGCACGCCAGGACAAATCATGGCCGCCAAAGCGCTCCTCGACGAAAACCCGAAACCGACAGCGGATGAAGTCAAAGAGTGGATGTCCGGAAATCTCTGCCGCTGCACCGGTTACTATAAGATTCTCGAATCGGTGATGGCGGTTGTTAACAACAAAATCAGCCCGGACTTTCAATTCAGAAAACGAGAGCAGCAGGCCAAGATCCAAAGTTTGGACGTCTACAAGCCAGTTGCCAAAACTGACTGAGCGACTGCTCCGATGGCAAAAGCAGAAAAGTTTTCCGTTGTCGGCCAGCGCGTACAACGGGTCGACGGTTTCGACAAAGTCACCGGCGAATCAAAGTACATTGCCGACATCATCCTTCCGGGGATGCTGCTCGGCAAGATTCTGCGCAGCCCCTATCCTCACGCTAGGATCTTGCGCATCGACACCAGCAAGGCAGAACATTTGCGCGGCGTGCGCGCCGTCGTGACTGCCGAGGACACCCTCAAGCGTCCGTGGGGCGCCTTCTTTGCCGACCAGTACATCCTATCGGTCGGGAAAGCTCGTTATGTTGGCGAAGAGGTCGCCGCTGTCGCGGCCGTGGATCTGGATGTCGCCGAAGAAGCCCTCGCTCTGATCGATGTCGAATGGGAGCCGTTGCCCGCTGTTTTCGATGCTGAAGAAGCAATGAAGGCCGGCGCGCCGCTGGTCCACGACGACAAGAAACGCAACATCGCCGTGACCCTTGACATCGAGCGCGGCAATATCCAACGCGCCTTCGCGGAGTCTGACATTATCGTGGAGGACACTTTTCAAAGCGCGCCCCAATGGCACTGTTCGATAGAAACCATCGGCAGCGTTGCCGAGTATGCGTCCAGCGGCAAATACACTATCTACATGAACAGCCAGACGCTCTTCAACGCGCGCTATCGGATCGCCGCCGCGTTAGGAGTGCCGGAAACCGACATACGGATCATTCAGAGCGCCGTCGGCGGCGGCTTCGGCGGCAAATCCTGCGACGACAACAACGCTTTAGTTGCAGCCATCCTCGCTCGTAAAGCCGGCAAGCCCGTCAAGGTCATCAATTCACGGGAGGAAGAATTTCTAGCAGGATGTCGCCCTCGGGTCTTCATGAAAATCGACGTCAAATTGGGCTTCAAAAAAGACGGCCGAATTCGCGCCAAACATATTCGTATTATCGCGGACAACGGCGCCTACTCCGCCAAGGCACCGGCGATTACGGGGGTCGCGGCTATGCGCCACGACACCTGCTACAAGTATAGCGACGTAAAGACTCAGGCCTACCTGGTTTATACGAACAAGATTCCCACCGGCGCTTTCCGTGGGTTCGGCAATCCCTCCGCCGAATGGGCGGTTGAGCAGGCGATCGACATAGGAGCGCACGAGCTGGGCATCGACCCGATGGAAATCGCCCGCATCAACGCTGCCGAATCCGGTTACGTCTCCCCGCATGGCAACCGCGTCACGAGCTGCGAACTCAAGCAATGCCTCGATATGACGGAAAAGATGATGGATTGGAAAAAGAAACGCGCCGACAAAAAACCCAACACCGGCTTGGGCCTCGCCTGCACCGTGCATGTGAGCGGCAAGCGCCACTTCGGCGATTATGACGGCAGTTCGGCAACCATCAAAATCAATGAAGACGGTAAGGCGCTGATCTTGAGCGGCGAAGGTGAAATCGGCCAGGGCGTACACACGGCGATGTGCCAAATTGCCGCCGAGGAGTTGGGCGTGCGGGTTGAGGACGTTGAGATTTCGAAAGCCGACACGGATCTGACGACTTTTTGTCTGGGCGCGTTCGCCAGCAGGCTGACTTACATCAGCGGGAATGCCGTGAAGAATGCCGCTAGCAACGTCAAGCAACAACTATTCCAGCAGGCGTCGGAGATGTTGGAGGCAAACGCCGACGATCTGATCTCGCACGGCGGACGCATCTTCGTCAAAGGCGCCGAGGGAAAATTCGTTACGGTCGCCGACGCCGCCCGTGCCCGGCTGTTTCGTCACAACGGCGCCCCTATCGTCGGCTCGGGCAGTTTTGATGCAGATTCGGTCCTTCCGGATAAGACCCGTTTCGGTAACGAGTCGGGAGCTTACAACTACGGCGTGCAGGCGGCTCAGGTTGAAGTTGACCGCGAAACCGGACAGGTCAAAGTGCTCCAGTACGTCATCGCCTCGGATTGCGGCACCGTGATCTATCCAATCGGCGCCGAGGGCCAAGTCGAAGGCGGATTCGCGCAAGGCATCGGATATGCGCTCATCGAGGGCCTGCAATTTGATGAGGGAAGACCGGTCAATCCTAATTTTTCTGATTACCGGATTCCCTCCATGAGAGATCTGCCGCCGCTTACGCATGCATTCGCGGATTCGTACGAGCCGACCGGTCCCTTTGGAGCCAAAGGGCTGGGTGAGTTAAACATGGATCCGACCGCAGCCGTCATTAGCAACGCGATTTTCGACGCGGTGGGCGTGCGGATTAAAACTCTTCCCATCACGCCGGAAAAAGTCCTCAAGGCGTTGACGGAAAAAGGTTAAAGGGTTCACGGGTTGAAGGGTTAAAAATGGTGAAGTTCGACTATTTCGAGCCGAAGAGCGTGGAGCAGGCGTGCGCGTTCTTGGAGCGCCACGCAGACGAGGCCAAGCTCATTGCTGGCGGCACCGCCCTTCTCATTTGGATGCGCATGATGCTTTTGAATCCGCATGTTGTTGTCAGCCTCGCCAGGATACCAGGTTTTGATTCCATCTCTTTTGATCCGAAGGATGGCTTAAGGATCAAAGCTGGCGCGCGCCATCGCGATATCGAACTTGACCCGGCAGTGCGCGAGCATTATCCGTTGCTCTATGAAACCTTTCGCAAGGTCGCTCAGCCCAGAATTCGGAACATGGGGACCATCGGCGGCAATCTCTGCCAGGGCGACCCCTTGACCGATCCGGGAGCGAGCCTCATCGCAATGGACGCCGAGATCACTCTTACCAGCAGCAAGGCCAAGCGGACATTGCCGCTGGAAAAATTCTTCGTTGATTATTACCAGACGGATCTCAGACCTGGCGAAATACTCATCGAGATCCGTGTGCCTCTACCGGCTCGACCGCTTGGCTGGGCGCACATCAAGTTCCTGCCGCGGAGCCAAGAGGACTTCGCCACGGTCGGAGTCGCACTGGTACTTCGTGGCAACGCGCTCGGAAAGCGGAGGAGGTCTTGCGCGGCAAAGAGATCACCAATGATAGAATCCGGCAGATGGCGGAGATGGCCGCGAATGAAATCGATCCCATGGATGACAACCGCGGCTCCGCCGATTACAAACGTGACGTGACAAAGGTGCTGGTGCGACGCGCCGCCCAGCAGGCGCTGCAAAGGATGAGTGCCACCGCATAGTTAATGTAAGGCTTGAGATCAAATGAAGCGGACGATTAACCTGACAATCAATGAAGAAGCTTTCGAAGCGGAGGCTGAGCCGCGCCTGCTCCTCTCCTATTTCCTGCGCGAGCGGGCGGGATTGACGGGCACGCACATCGGCTGCGTGATCGGCGAGTGCGGCGCCTGCACGGTTCTCTTGGACGGGAGACTTGTCAAATCCTGCCTCCTCTTCGCTGTTCAGGCCGACGGGAGGAAGGTTCTAACGATCGAAGGGCTGGCAAAAAACGGCGCACTGCACCCAATCCAAGAGGCGTTCGTTCAACAATACGGTCTGCAGTGCGGATATTGCACGCCGGGAATGGTTCTCGCGAGTTACTCGCTTCTCCGTGACAATCTCAATCCCACAGAGGAGGAGATCCGCAAGGCGCTCGGTGGAAACCTTTGCATGTGCACCGGCTATGTCCAGATCGTCGAATCCGTGAAAGCAGCAGCGAAAAAACTCCAACAATCGTGAATGATGAATTTTGAATTCTTAACTGAACTCAACGTTCAAAATTGTTTTTGATGGCTGAAAACAAATACATAGGCCGGACCATCCGCAGCAAAGAGTCGCCACGCTTGGTGACCGGACGGGGGCAATTCACTGACGACATCATCCTCCCGGGAATGCTGCAGGCGATGATTTTGCGCAGTCCTCATGCCCATGCTCGGATCGTTAGCGCCGACGCCCGGAGCGCGCTGAAATTTCCCGGCGTCCTCGCCGCGATCACGCCCGATGATGTCAAAAAGCTCACTCATCCTTTTAAGCCTGGCCGTTACGCCGCCGGTCTCAGAAAGCCTATCCCGGAGTATGCGACCGCGATGGAGAAAGTGCGCTACATCGGCGAGCCTGTGGCGGCGGTAGCGGCGCGCGACCGCGGAACCGCCGAGGATGCCGTGGAGCTAATCTCTGTTGAGTACGACCCGCTTCCGCCAGTCGTGGAAACAACGCAAGCGACGGCGAGGGACGCGCCGTTACTATTTGAGGAATTGGGATCAAATACCGCCTGGAAAGGAGCGCTCGCCTATGGCGATGTCGACGGCGCCTTTCGAAACGCCGATAGGGTCGTCCGTGAAAAACTTAAAATCCACCGCTATAGTTCAACCCCGCTGGAGCCGTTCGCCTGTATCGCTTCCTATGATCCTACGGCAAGAAAACTGACTGTCTGGGTCAACGCGCAAGTACCTGAAGTGATCTACGACGGCCTGAGAGAGGCGTTTGGGCTGGAAGACATCCGGGTCATCATTCCCGACATAGGCGGCGGCTTCGGCCAGAAGATCTATCTGATAAGAAAGTACGTGGTCATCACGAGCCTGCTCGCCATGAGAAGCGGGCGGCCGGTGAAATGGATCGAAGATCGAACCGAACACATGATGGCTGCGGGCCACTCGTGCGGGCAGGAATTCGATGTGGAAGCCGCGGTCAAAAAAGACGGAACCGTCCTGGGTCTAAGATTCAAGGAGATCGACGATGTCGGGGGCTCCGTCAGCACTCTCACCATCCACTTTACCAATAAGCTCAACAACCTGAGCAACACATATAAGGTTGGGAATATCTCGCTGGAGGGATACTCGGTGGTAACCAACAAGTGTCCGGTCATCCCGAATCGGGGCATCGGCAAGCCGGGCATGTGCTTTATCTGGGAAAGAATCATGGATCGGATCGCCGAGGAACTCAACATGAGCGCGATTGATGTTCGTACCATCAACCTCGTTCAGCCGAGCGAGATG
>VBLN01000069.1 GCA_005878685.1 Deltaproteobacteria bacterium
AACCAGTCTCTGGGTGACGGAGATGAGGTCACTGTGGGGAAAATGAAGGGAAGGGTTATCTTCATCCCTGGGCATACCAAGGGCCACGTCGCCTATCTTTTTGGGAAAAACCTTTTTTGCGGGGACACGCTTTTCGTCGCGGGTTGCGGCAGGCTATTCGAAGGCACAGCCGAACAGATGCACAGCTCCCTAAGCAGGCTCAAAGCACTGCCCTCTGATACGCTTGTTTACTGCGGGCACGAATATACGGAGAAGAATCTTCAGTTCGCTCAGACTCTCGAGCCGAACAACAGGAAACTGGCCGAGAAATTGGCGAGAGCGCGCTCTTTAAGGGAGAAAGGAATTTCCACCGTTCCTTCAACCATGGAAGAGGAACGAGAGACCAACCCGTTTCTTCGTTGGGACAGCGGGGAAATTCAACAGCACCTGAGAGGCCGCTTTCCGAAGCTCCCCTCAGATCCCATTTCAATATTTGCCAAAGTACGGGAACTCAAAGACGCGTTCTGATGGGAGGGCCGATAGCGAGTGGAGCGACACTGCGCCGGTCCTACCTTCGATGGACCTTTTCAACGGAGAATTCCCGCCCGACGCCGTGGCAAACCACGCAGCTTTCCCTCCCAACGGCCGCGACTTGAGCCTCCATATGAGCTTTCGCTGGCTCCTTCGTGTGGCATCCCACACAGGCACTCATTATCGGCGGCAGATGTTTCACCGTTCCGTCGGCCTGCGGCATCGCGGTCGGAAGGACGCCGTCTGCTAGCGGGATTTCATTGGCGCCCTTCTCGTGGCACTTGGTGCAGTTGCGCCGGTCGCCGGGGAATCTAATCTCCGCAAAGTTTGTCGGCACCGGTTTCGCCGCGGGGCCGCCGTACACGATAAAGGGTTCGCCGAGATTTCTTCCCGTATGGATCCTATGAATGAGCCGCTTGTAATGGACGCTCTCCGGCGGCATCGGTCCTTTCGCGGTCTTTCTCTTGTCCGCATCGGTGTGGTTGGTGTTGTGACACATGACGCAGAATTCGGTGTTATTTCTTTGTTCACCGTGCGGCTGGAGCTTCAAATGGCACACGTTGCAGTTGTCTATTTTTACCGCTTTCCTGCGAGGGACCGCCTCCTGATCGGTGATCGGAAAGTATCTGACGACGTTGAAGCCGGCGTCCCTTTGGCCTTTTTCGACCACCGTTCCATTGGGCCGTTTGACATCGAACAGCCGGTAACCTTGTATCCCGACCGCACCGGAGCCGGAGGCCTCGGCGGGGATCGTGTAGTTAAACTTATACACGTGGACGCCGTTACCTGACGGCTCAGCCTTGCGCGCGTCCTCAATGATATCCGTTTGATAATCGACTGTCGGCCAGGCAAGCACGAGACCGAGGTTACTCATCTGTGAAGCGTTGACCGGCCCGCCTTTTTTGTCCTTCAGGCTAAAGGTCACCACGGGGTTGCTTCCGGGCTTGCCGCCTTCGATCTTGAGGATATCGAATACAATCCCGGGCAGCTGGGTTGAATTCCCAGGAAAGGTATGGGCCCCGACGATCGACGGACCAAACTCAGGCCCTTCGGGTCGGTGGCATTCCGCGCAAGTCCCTTCGGCCGCCGGGCCTGGCCCGTGTTTTTTGCCGCTTCTCAGATCAACATCATCGTGGCAAGAGACACACCCGACGCTCGACGGCAAAATCTTCCAGTTGCTCACCTTAGGGCTGGCATGGCAGGCCGCGCAGTTTCTATACTCCTTCGGAACAGATTCCGTCACCACCATCTGCGGCGATGCGATGGTGGAAAAATCCGCTACACGCTGCCCTGCTCCGATCGTGAAATAAGGCTTTCCTCCCTTTACGCTCGGTAGGAGCTTGCCGCGATGAACTTTGTGAACAAAAAATTTGAAGTCGAGACTCTCACCGCTTTCCGGATCCGTCAGCTGGGCGGTATGACAGAGGGCGCAGTAGTGTGCCTCTCTACTGGAACCTCCATGCGCCTTGAGAGGATCATGGCAGTTATTACACGAGGCGGTCTCAACCAGAGCGCGTCGGACCTTGACCCTTCCCCCTGCCGGGACAAACTCAAAGAGCGGGTTCGCGACATACCGACGGTTCGCTCGTGTCAGCTCACCGCCGACGACGTGCGTCGACCTGCTGTCATAATCCGGCGGAAGCGCTGTCTTGAAAGTGTAAGTAAAGACCCCCGCGCCCGCGCGCGCAAGCGTCCCTCCCCGGTCATAGTCGGGCTGGCTCGTCTCGGCCAGCGCCGGCTTTCTCTTCTCGCCTTTGTAGACATATTCTTGTCCCGCAACCTTGGTGAGAACATAGTTGTGATAGTCACTTTCTCCACTCTTACCCAACTTGATTGCGGCGATCGTGAAACGGACGCCGTCTCGGTCCAAATCCTCGAGACTTAGCGGCTTCCCTTTAGAGTCGCTCACTCTGAAAATGACAACCGGCCGGCGGTTACTAGGGACCTTGACCCCTACGATCTCAGCCTTCAGGCCATCAGCGGGCACGCCTTGGCCGTGAACCGAGGATGAAGTGGAGAGAATTAGAGCCAGAATGAACAATCGGGCAAGCCGCATCGAGGCAGCTTGTATGTGAATTAGCAGCCGCTGTCAAGAAAAATTTTGCTCGTACCCTAAGTAAAAGCAGACGAGCTTGGCAATAGAGCGCAAGCTGAGCCTTGCCCTATTTCTTCGTCGCTGCAGCCTTCGTGATGACGCCGCAGGCGATTCGATCTCCGGAATTGCCCGCAGGATCCGTGGTATTGTCGTCCGGGCTGGCGTGAACCACCACGGCGCTCCCGTCGGCATCAAAGATAGACGTCTCGCCGGAGCCCAGGCGAATATTGTCCATCAGGACTTCGTAACGCCCGACGCCATCTTTGTTGACATACATGTCAGGGAGATCGCCCGCGTGCGGACCCTCGGAGTTCTTCAATCCATGCTTCTTGTTCGTCGGATTGAAGTGACCACCGGCGCTGGTAAAAGCAGGTCCTTCACATTTTCCTACCGCATGGACGTGTACCGCATGCAGACCTGGAGGAAGCCCTTTTACATTCGCGGTACAGTTCTCCTCTTTGTTCAAAAAGCTGCGTCTACTTTTATGTTATAGGGCCCGAAACCCTTGTCAACAACTGCCGCCCCCTTGATCGACGAGGGGGCGTATGATAACGGACTCGGAATAAGGATCGTCGGACTGAAAGAAGATATTTCTTTTACGACAACCTAAAAGGAGGCCGCAATGAATCTCAAGGAACGAACTTATTTGTGGTACGTCGTTCTCCTGCGTCTGTGGATCGGCTACTATCTACTCCAACAGGGGATCAGAAAATACCAGCGCGATTTTCCTCACATCGACTGGATCAAGGCACAGATAGGCGAACTGGACAAGGTGGAAATCTATGGCTGGTACAAATCATTTCTCATGAACACTGTTGTTCCTCACCGGGAACTGTTTGGTTATCTGGTCATGTCGGGCGAGATCCTGGTCGGACTCTGCGTCTTGGTCGGGCTGCTGACTCGCTTTAGCGCGATCATAGGGATTTTCATGCTGGTCAACTATTTCTTCGGACCTGGCATGGCGAGAGGCGGCGCTACCCTGGCACAACAACAGACCTTCATCGTCTCGTTGCTGGTTCTAACGCTCGCCAACGCGGGGAGAACTCTCGGGTTGGATGGTCTGCTATTTAAAAGGCGTGGCGCTGCATAATTCCGCCGGTCGCAGAAAAAGCCGTCATGTCGGCTACTGAAGAGGGGACTACCAACTACCGCAAGCGGTTTGAAGGCAAGATCCCAACCGATCATTTTCGCCACAGCCAGGGATTGTGGCTTTCCTCGATCGGTATTGGAACTTATCTCGGCGACCACGATCCCGCCACAGACGAACTCTACTGCGAGGCGATCATCCGCTCCGTGGAACTGGGTGGCAATGTGATCGATTCAGCGATCAACTACCGCTTCCAACGAAGCGAGCGCTCCATCGGCGCTGCCTTAAAAAAACTCGCCGACAAGGGAATCGGACGACAGGAATTGGTGGTGGCGACTAAGGGGGGTTTTCTCCCGTTTGATGGTACGCCGCCAAAAGATATTCGAGCCTACTTTCATGAGAGCTTTGTCAAGCCGGGGATCGCTAGCTTCTCCGATGTGGTCGCTGGCTGTCACTGCATGACGCCGAGCTATTTGCTCAACCAGCTCGACTCCAGCCTCAAAAACATGGGTATCGAATGCATCGATATCTATTACGTCCACAATCCAGAGACTCAATTTGCAGAAGTCGACCGCAGTGAATTTAGCAATCGCCTTCTCAAAGCCTTCGAGGCCCTGGAAGGCGCATCGTCAGCGGGAAAAATCCGCATGTACGGAACCGCGACCTGGAACGGTTACCGTAACGACGCCGAGGCGAAGGATTATCTGTCTCTCTCCGACGTGGTCTCGTTAGCCAGGAAGGCAGGCGGAGAGAACCACCATTTTAAAGTCATCCAACTGCCGCTTAACTTGGCCATGCACGAGGCCCTCACCAAAAGGAATCAAGAAGTCGGCGGTGAAAAACTATCCACTCTCGAGGCCGCGCAAAGGCTGGGTATCAGCGTGATGTGCAGCGCCTCTATTCTGCAGGGGCAGCTTGCGCGCAATCTTCCGCCCGCCATCAGCGAAGTGTTCGCTGAGCTCCAGACGGACGCCCAGCGTTCCCTTCAGTTCGTCCGCTCCGCCCCCGGCGTCACGACCGCCCTAGTCGGCATGAAGCAGCTTGCGCACGTGGAAGAGAATCTCAAAGTGGCTCAGGTTCCTCCGGTGCCGTGGGACCAATACGCCAAGCTATTTAAAGCCAACTGAAGCTTCAGTTGCCCGTGATGCAATCGACTTTTGCGAAAATTTCTTTAAGTCGCGTCGTGGCTGGCGGCGGCAGAGGCGGTTTTGTGAGCGACTCGATGTTGGCTTTAAGGTGCTCTAGGCTTCCGGTGCCACTCAGGACAATATGGGCCCCTGGCTCATAGCGACAATATCGGTAGGCGGCATCCACGATAGTCGAAGCCTTCCCCTCGCCGATCAAAAAGTCCAACGGCTCCTCTGGATTGCAGGCATCGCGGGCTACCAGACCTGTCTGGACTAATTCGGCTAATACCTCACGCAGTCGTTTTGGCTGACTCAACGCTCTCCGAACGGCGAACATCACCAACGTGCCCACGTTATCTTCCATAGTTTTCGAGAATACCCGACTGCGCGCCGACTGATTCAAGAGATTGAAACCGACCATGATGACATCCCAATAGCCGTCTTTCAGAGCCTGCTCCAACATGCGGTGATTCGGGTCCTCCACAAAGGCCTCGGTGATGCCGATGAAGCGGATTTTCCCCTCAGCGCGCAATTTTACGAGATGGGGGAGGACCTCAGTTGACGCGTAGGGATAGTCCCCCGGCTCCACGCCGTGAACGTGGTAGATATCCACGTAGTCCGTTCTAAGTTTTCGGAGACTCTGCTCCAACCCTTTTCTAACCTCCTTGGCGGGATGCTTGCGATCTGCCAGAGGAAATGCCTTCTTTGTGGAAATGATGATTTTCTCCCGGGGAACTGCGGCGATAGCTTTGCCGACGATCTCTTCCGTGCCGTAGCTCTCTGCGGTATCGACAAAGTTCACGCCCAGATCCAACGCCTGCCTCACCAGCGCGATGCATTCCTCATCTGATTTGTTGTCCCGCCGGCCCAGACGGCTGGGGCCGCCGCAGCCGAGTCCCGCCATGCTGACCCTCAGGCCGGTCCGTCCAAGAGTCGTGTATTCCATTTCGTAGCCCTCAGACTCGACGAAGGTCGGTCGGCGCAGGAGAAGGCCCAACCGGCGCCGGGTTCACCCCCCAAATCTCTCGCGCATATTCTGCCACCGTTCGATCGCTGGAAAACCTTCCCATATGAGCCACGTTCAGAATGCTCTTTCGGCTCCACCCTTCGGGATCCAGGTATGCGAGAGCAGCCCGTTTTTGGCAATCGACGTACGATGCAAAATCCGCCAGCACCATGTAGGGATCTTCCGCGCGCAGCAGCGAATCCACGACGGGCTCAAAAAGCCCGAGCTGGGCAGCCGAAAAATAGCCGCCTCCTATCATGTCGATGATCTTTCTCAACTCGGGAACACCCTCATAGTACTGGCGCGGCTGATACCCGCGCCGCTTCCCTTCGCGCACTTCCTCCGCCGTCATTCCAAAAATGAAAATATTTTCCTCGCCAACCTGTTCCAGAATCTCGACGTTGGCTCCGTCAAGGGTCCCGATAATCAAGGCCCCGTTGAGCGCGAATTTCATGTTGCCGGTTCCGGACGCCTCGCTCCCAGCTATTGAGATTTGCTCCGAGAGATCCGCCGCGGGA
Source organism: Deltaproteobacteria bacterium (assembly GCA_005878685.1). Classification (GTDB taxonomy): domain Bacteria; phylum Desulfobacterota; class Binatia; order UBA9968; family UBA9968; genus DP-36. Next base: position 6,344 of record VBLN01000069.1, read on the forward strand.
ATGATCTTCTCGGCCAAAGAGACACCGTAGTTGGGAATCAAAATGACCTTCAAGAGGTCTCCCGCATCGGGATCGTGATTGACGCGCTCCGCCACTCCGTGGATGAGCCGAATCACTAGCTTCGCCATAAAATAGCCCGGGGCCGCTTTGCCGGCGAACACCACCGTTCGGGGGACAATGCTATTGCCAGCCTTGATAGAATTGTAAAGATGAATAACGTGGAGCACGTTCAGCAACTGCCGTTTGTACTCATGCATCCTTTTGACTTGGCAATCAAAGATGGAATCGAGACGGACTTCGATACCCGTCGTCTTTAGAATGACCGCCGCCAAATCGCGCTTGTTTGCCGCCTTCACTTGCCGCCATCGCGCCCGAAAAGCCGCGTCCTCCGCGAGCGGAACGAGTCCCTTCAGCTGCTCAAGGTCGGTGACCCACCCTTCTCCCAAGCGTCCCGTAATGAGCCGGGAAAGCCGCGGGTTGCAGAGCAGCAGCCAGCGCCGCTGCGTGATTCCGTTGGTCTTGCTATTGAACCGCTCCGGATACATCTCAAAAAAATCATGGAAAAGCTCTTCCTTGAGGATTTTTGTGTGCAGATCCGAAACTCCATTGACGGAATGGCTTCCCACGATGGCCACGTGGGCCATGCGCACCCTCTTTTCCTCACCCTCTTCGATCAGAGACATTCGCCCTAGCCGCTCCACGTTTCTTGGAAAATGACGCGCGACTTCTCCCAAGAATCGCTGATTGATATCATAAATGATCTGCAGAACTCGGGGAACCACCCGTTCCAGCAAGCTGACCGGCCAGTGCTCCAAAGCTTCCGGCAGCACCGTGTGATTGGTGTAGGCGAAGGTTTGGGTTGTCAATCCCCAGGCTTTCTCCCAAGAGAGGCCGTGTTGATCGATGAATAGCCGCATCAGTTCGGGGACCGCGAGCGAAGGATGGGTATCATTGAGCTGAATGGCAACTTTTTCAGGAAATAAGTCGAAAGTATCGTGCGCCTTCTGATACCGGAGAAGAATATCCTGCAACGTCGCCGATACGAAAAAGTACTCTTGCCTCAGACGCAGCTCCTTGCCCGCAGAGACGTTATCGTTCGGATAGAGAACTTTCGAAATCGTCTCCGTCTTGTCTTTGTCCTCGACCGCCCGCACGTAATCGCCGTGATTGAAATAGTCGAGGTCGAAGTCGCGCGTCGATTTTGCGGCCCAGAGCCGCAGAGTGTTGGCCGTGGAGTTCGCGTATCCCGGGACGGGAGTATCATACGCCATGGCCATCACGTCTTCTGTCTCAATCCATTCGCTTCGAGTCGCCTGATGCTCGTCCACAAACTGCGCCACCCGGCCATAGAACTTGACCGGGTAAAGCCGCTCGGGCCTCGGAATTTCCCACACATTGCCGTACCGGAGCCAGTTGTCCGGCGTCTCGACTTGGATGCCCTCCCGGATGTGATGGAAAAAGATCCCATATTCATAGCGGATGCCATGGAATCGAGAAAGCAGGCAGCCAAACGCCCCAGCCCGCCGTTTCCAAGGGCAGCGTCCCATTCCACCTCTCGCAGATCCTCGAGCCGAACCCCAAGCTCGCGGAGCGCCTGGGCGGATTCGTCGAGCAGCTGCAAATTGATCAGATGATTTCCCAGCATGCGCCCCAGCAGAAATTCCAAGGACAGATAATAGACCCTCTTGGCATCGACGTTATAGTAGTGTTGCTGGGTGCGCAGCCAACGTTGAATCAGCCGGTCCCTGACGGTAAAGCCGAGGCTACTGTACTGCCCCAGCCGTGTCACCGTATATTGGTCCTGGCCCAGCGAATTTGAAAGATGCTGCGCGAAGGATTCCTTCAGGGCGTGAACCAAAGATTTCTGAGGGATTCGAGAACTGTTCTCCCGATCTCGGTCATCGCTCATGCGGGTTTTTCCTCCGGACAACCACTAGGCGTCTCCGCGCTTGACCCGAATCCCCAATACTTCACCCGTAGCGCAGACTTGTCCTCCTGCGCTCAACGTGCAACGCATCCAGCTCTTTCGCCCTTCAACTTTGGTTACTGTAGCCCGAAGATCGAGCGGCTGCTCGATGGGAGTCGGTCGAAGATAGGACACACTGAGATGAGCCGTCCTATAGGAAATCTTCGGGCTGCTGCCGATGATTCTTCCTTCGCTCCTATAGGCCTGGGCTATAGCCAGATTGAGGCTGTGACAATCGATGAGCGAGGCGATGATGCCGCCATTGACGATATTCTTTGCACCGCCGCAGTGGTGCGGCTGGGGGTGCCAGGTGCACACGGCTTCGTCCCCGTCCCAGCTGCTCTTGATTTGCAGGCCTTTCTCATTGTCAGGACCGCAACCGTAGCAGTACGTAACAGAACCCAGGTCTTGAAACGGTTTTTCACCCGCCTTGTTGGAGCTAGACTCAGCCACTGGTTTGCTAAAGGTCAAGTCCTTGCCGCTTGTGCTTTCCCTTTTTTTCGACTAGGCAGCTTCACTCCGGTCAGGACAAAGTCCAGTATGTCGCTGCGCGTTATGATGCCCACCAACTTCCCCTTCTCCACCACCGGCAATGACCCAATCCGGTGACGCCGCAGCAGCCTCACCGCCCAGATGAGAGGGGTCGTCGGCTTCACCGTGAGCACGTTGTAGCTCATCACCTCTTCAACGGTATAGGTCTCGGCGAATTGGTCGATCTCCTTGGCCCGGTCAATGACCATGCTTGTAGGATAGGCGTCGCGAATGTCCCGATCCGTCACGATGCCCACCAGCCTGCCATCATCGAGTACAGGCAACTGATTCACCCGGTGCTTGGCCATCAGCCTTCGGGCGAGGCCGATGCTGTCGACCACTTCAACCGTCAAGACTTTTTTGCTCATCCATTCCGAGACCAGCATCATGGCAAACCTCAACCTCCTGTTCCTTGCAAGACAACTCGCCCGCTAGCTCTTTCCTTTAGCTTCGTCCTTCGCGAGCTTGAGGGCTGCCGAATTGATGCAGTAACGGAGGTGGGTGGGCTTGGGGCCGTCATCAAAGACGTGTCCTAGATGAGCGCCGCAGCGGCTGCACATAATCTCCGTTCTCTGCATGAAGAAGCTTGTCTTCCTCGGTCTCTACATTCTCTTGGTGGATCGGCGGCCAGAAGCTCGGCCAACCGGTCCGCGAGTCGAATTTCGTCTCCGAGCTAAATAAATCATTGCCGCAGCAGATGCAGCGGTAGACTCCCCTCTCTTTGCAATCCCAATACTCGCCTGTGAACGCTGCCTCGGTACCCTTCTCGCGACAGACGTGGTACTGCTCCGGCGTGAGCTGCCGCTTCCTTTCTTCTTCCCTCTTCCGAATCTTCTCGCTCATAATGGAATCAGGCTCCTATCGGACCATGTTGACGAACTGAAGAGGAATCCCGATCTCCGCCGCGCGCACCGCCTGGATCACGGTCTGAAGGTCGTCAATCTGCTTTCCTGAAACGCGGACCTGCTGGTCCTGCATGGCGGCCTGGACCTTCAAATTCAACCCCTTGATGAGTTTTACTATTTTGATCGCGATCTCTCTTTGGATCATTCCACGAGCCGCCGGCTGAGTCTCCTTGGCATCCAGGCATTTCGGGTCGATTTTTCGCCGCACTAGATGCTCAATGAGCGTCTCCTGAAGGGACCTCATCTTCATCTCGTCCTCGGTGACAAGCTTAAGTTTCTTTTCCTTTTTGTCCAATGCGATTTCGCTCTTCGACTGCCGAAAGTCGAAGCGCGTGAGGATGACCTTCCTTGTGATATTGACGGCGTTGTCGACTTCCTGGAGATCGACGCGGTTTACAATATCGAAAGACGCCATAGAAAACCTTCCTGCTCAGAAATCCCCGCTATTCTGATCAGCCCAGCTGCGGTTGTCAAACGGCGCTACAAAAAAGCGTGCCCAAAAAGCCGGAACCCGCTCTCTGGGCGAGGTGAGCCGAAGGAAGCGCGTCAGCCACAAGCCGTCGGCTGATCCTCGGCCAGAGGACTGATCAACCTTGGGCTGAGCCTCAAGCTAAAGCGTTGGAGAACCCAAGCCAACCCCCCTTAAAGAGCGGCATCCGCCTTTGCGGCAAAGATAAAATCGCTCTCCGTCAAGCCGTCGATCTTGTGCGTCCAGATGGTGAGCTTGACTTTACCCCACGCCAGATAGATGTGGGGATGATGGCCTTGCGTCTCCGCTATTTCTCCGACCCTATTCGTATAATCGAGCGCCGCGCGAAAGTTTTTGAGTTTGTATTCCTTTTCCAGATGATGCTCATCTACGACCTTCCAGCCTCCGCCCAGCTTCTCCAGCAATGTAGTGATCTCTCTTCCCTTTAATGGAGGAACGCCTCCTCTGCATGGAATACATTCCTTGGCCGCCAGCTCGCTCATAACCTGACCTCCTTAAAGTCTTTCCTTCGGGAAATATCTGACAACAAAAATAGCCCGGAGACAAGAGCTATGGAAAGACGAACAGCAGCAGCGCCGTGAGCACAACCGCCGTAAGTAGAGACTTGACGTGAATCTTTCTGGCCTCGAGGCGCAGCTGCGCTTTCGCGCTCTCATCGCCAATCTGCTCTTCTCCGAAGTCCAGGTTGCGCGCACCGCGCCTCGCCAAAGCGACTCAAGTCTTCTCGCGCGCCTGGAGTAGGCCAATCGCGCCGAGCCAAAACGGAATGAAAAGAAAGAGACGCCAGGAACGATCCAGGTGAAGAGAAACCAACGCCGCGGCTATCCCGGCGCCTACGGCGAACATTAGCACGCCTGTCACAAGCCGCTTACGGCGCTCCTTGGGACCGATGTTCACCGTTTTCAAACCTCATCCCTAGATGTCGGGGTCGATAACGTAGGCGACGCTGAGCCACAGACTTCTAGAGTGCCGGAAAAATAGGATAGGGAAAACAACCGCGAATGCGCCCCATAGCAGGAGCTGCTGCGACAGCGAAACATCGGCGTAGTAATCCAGCAGAAGAAAGCCGGGGAGCGCGATCAAGACCGTAACGGCATAGTTGATGTAGATCGCCCCGACGAAAAACCCCTGCTCGCGTTCAAAGGCTAGCTGGCAGTGAGAACAATTTGGCCGCATGTGAAAGAATCCGTCGAATAGGCCGCCGGCGCCGCATTTTGGGCATTTCAAGAAAGCGGCGGCCTTTAAGGCCCGGACCACGCGCTCGAAGCTTATCTTGGCCATGCCAAGCCAGGCTGTTAACTCAGAAAGAGGCGGGCAAAAGTTTCCATCCCCAGGCCGATCAGGATCAATGATAGCCCTTTGATGAACGCCGTGACGGCTGGACTTTCCTCTCCCGGAAGGAGTTTTTTTGTTTCCGGCTGATCCCGCTCTTGCTTCAAGAAGTTCATGGAAATCTTCAGCCAGATAGCGCCGATGATGCCGACGACAAATCCGGCCAGCTCAAAACTCGCATTCATATCCTCTCCTCGATCATCTTTGGTAACGACGGCCTCTCATAACTGCTCAACGGAATAGCCTTTCGCTTTGAGCATCTCAATAATGCTGTCCTTCCCTGCCAGATGGCCGGCTCCCACTACAATGAGATAATTCTCACTCTGAGACAGATACGATTCGATCTTGGGAATCCATCCGCGATTCCTATCTGACACCAGCCTCTGGTAGACTTCCGGATATTCCCTCATGGACTGCAATAGAGCGGACTCCATCGCTTTGACGTCGCCTGAAGCCCACGCCTTTATAATCGCTTCCACCTCCTTTTCCATTGTACTGATATCCTTTAAGGTCTGGACCAGCATCATTTCCTGCGTCCGCTCCGGCATCCCGTCAAAGAGATCGATCTGAAATTCGAGCGTTTCAAGCCCGTCAACCTCTTTGTTCTCGTTCTTAGCCTTCCGGTAAAAATACTGATCGATCCCCTGCTTTGGATCGAAACCCAGTTTTTGCAATTTGAGCGCCGTGAGCGTGATAGCGGTGAGCCATGGCTTGAACTGATTAAAGGCCGCGACGTCTACGCCGAGCTCCTTCATCTCCTTCGCGGCCGACGCGTAAGTTTTTTCCGCTATATGGTCCTTAAGCGTAGTACCGCCGGCGTAAAGTCCCTTCATGAGCATGAGTTGTGATCCGGATTCCTTCTCCATGCTATCAAGGTTGACTTCGAACACCAGCTTCTTGGCGTCCCTAAAGGCGTCTTCTATCGCGGGAGCGAGAGGATAGTTCTGGGCTTTCAAATAGTGAATCGACCCCAGAATGTAGATGGTATTGTTTTTTGCTTGAATCTTCCAAAGGGATCTCTTTTCCGCGGCAGCTACATCGTTGGAAGAAATGAGCGAATCGTTGCCTATCCAGAGCAGACAGATCAGTAGCCCGATGACATTTCTTCGAAGGATTCGCATACGCAGATGTTTTCTTTTATTGTAGCTTAATTTTCCGCCTTAAGCATCTTAGCTCGCCAATTCAGGACGACCGGAGGTCCTGGGCAAGCTCTATCAGATGCCCATCAGGATCACGCACGTAGGCCGTACGCTGGCCCCAAGCCCGCGTAGTAGGTGATGCCACGGGCGCTGCACCGCGCTCTATCAACTCCGCAAAGGCAGCATCGACATCAGTCACTTTGAATCCGATCTCAAAAGCGGGCGCGTCGACGGCTGGTTGCTGCAGCGCTATTCCCAGAGTCTTCGCCATCGCACCTCTGGTGTAGAACGCCAAGCGTGTGACACCGGTATCGAACTGAGCATAATCGCCCGAGCGATGTCCAAGTCGGAGCCCCAAAATATCTGTGTAAAACTTCAAGGCCCGGTCCATGTCGTCAACGATCAGGACCACATAATCAGGCGCCGCCAGTTTCATGTCCACTCCCGTCTTGGCTTGCTTCACGCTTTCAACCAAAGGCTTTCCAAGCGCGGCTATCTCAAAGACCGTTGCGCTTTTTTAGGCCCGCTAGAATCTTTTCCGCCGTCAGCGGAATGGCTGTAATCCTTACTCCTACGGCATCATGGATGGCGTTGGCGATGGCGGGAGCCACAGTAATGATCGCTGTCTCCCCTATGCTCATGCTGTTGTAGGGACCTCGGCCTACCGGAGTTTCGGAAACGATCTTCTCTAATTTCGGAATATCACGGATGGTCGGGATCTTATAGTCGCCAAAATTGACCGAAGCCACGCGACCGTCGGCAAAAAACACCTCTTCCATCAACGCGTAACCTAAACCCATCACGATGCCGCCCTCGATCTGCCCGTCATGCAACAATGGATTGAGCACCTTACCGGTGTTATGCGCGCTGAAAAATCTTTTGAGTTGAATTTGGCCCGTCTCCGGATCCACCTCTACCTCGGCCATCTGAGCACATACCGACGCTTGCGGACCAATTTCCTGGTTTTTGTAGTTTCCCTGAACGACAAGGGCAGAGCCTTTAGCCTTTACAATTTCGGCGTAAGAAATTTTGCGCTCCTTCTTGGTCAAGACTCCCCCTTTGAAAAGGACCAATTCTTCACGTTCTTCTCCGAAGCCCTCGGCCGCTAAATTAAGGATTTCTTCTTTGGCTTTTACCGCCGCTTCATAGCAAGCATTCCCATAAGTTCTTATCGATCGGCTCGCTCCGACCCCGCTATCAGGCGGCACCTTTGCGGTATCGAGAGTTTCCAGACTTATGGTCTGCCAGGGGACTTGAAGCTCCTCCGCAATAATCTGCTGCAGGACGGTGCCCGCACCGGCCCCTTGATCCAACATCGCTGTCGAAAGTGTGATTTTCCCCCTATCGTCTATCTTGACAAGAACCGAACACTCGCCTCCGAGAGGCAACCATTGAATGATGGCCATCCCGCGCCCGACGTTGGCTTTTTTTGGGCTGTAATATTTTGACTCCTGAACCAGCCGGTCCAGAGTCTCCTCGGCTTTGATATATGATATTTTTCGCCCCACGGGAGAGTCGTCGCCGTCCCTCAGCAGGTTCATTCTTCGGAAACGCACGGGATCCATCCCCAGCTCTTTGGCTAAAGAGTCCATCTGTGATTCATTGGCAAAAACGCCTTGGGGATCTCCGGGAGCCCTCATATGACCGCACGGCACCTTATTTGTGTAAACGATCTTCTCCTCGATGAGCACGTTCTCCATTCGGTAAGGGCCAGCCGCCTCATGCGCGCCGAAGAGATAACCGATAGGCTTAAACGCTCCGTAAGCGCCGCTATCAAAGACAAACTCCATCTGATGGGCGAGGATTCTCCCTTCCTTGGAGACACCGGATTTTACTTTGATCACCGAAGCATGCCTGGGATTGCCGGCCAAAAATTCTTCGCTATACTCCATCGTCATTTTCACGGGGCGAGCACTCTTCCGAGATAGCATGTAGGCCAAAGGCACATCCATGAAATCCCCTTTGCCGCCGAAATCCCCTCCGATATAGCAAGGATGAACAAGAAACTTTTCAGGCTCCAGGCCAAACGCGGCGGCCATTTGCTGCCGCAGCGCGAAAGGCACTTTACTGCAAGCCCAGATTTCGCCGCCCGCGGAATCGTTGGCCTTCACCACGCACGAGTGCGGTTCGATATACGCCTGGTGAGCCACTTGCGTTTCAAATACATTCTCAAGAACTAGACTGGAGCGCCGCAAGCCCTCTTCAATGTCTCCCTTCTTCCAAGACAACCGGACGAAGGCGTTGCTGGGGGCCGCCAGCTTCCCGGGCAGCCCCTTATAGTGCAAAACTTCCGGATGCAGCAGCGGTGCCGAAGGGGCCAACGCGTCGGCGGGACTGAGTAAGGGTTGGAGCTCCTCATATTCGACCCGAATCTGATCTAGAGCCTGCTCGGCGGCTTCCTCCGTATCGGCTGCGACTGCCGCTACCTTTTCGCCGGTGAAACGAACCACGCCGTCTGCTAGTAGGGGCATGTCGTAGATCTGGCGCCCGATTCTGATGCCGGTGACATCCTGGCCGGTAAGCACGGCTTTCACTCCCGGAATCGCCAGCGCCTCGCTAATATCGATCCGTTTGATTCGGCCGTAGGCGATCGGGCTGCGCAGCACCTTGCCCCACAACATGCGCGGCAAAGTGACATCGACGGCGTAGACCGCGCGACCCGTGACCTTTTCCCGGCTGCCGACTCGCGGAATCGAACTACCGATAATTTTTTCTCGTCTCATCCGCTCGTGTCGCCTCAGGGATTTGGATCTCGCTGGCTGATTTTATCGCTCAATACCTGCCCTCAAGCCCAACAGGCGCGATATCAAAGCGATCCCGGCTGTCAATACGACCACGATGACTCCAACGACCGCGGCGCTCTCGTAACGAGAGTCGACCATAAAATCCAATTGGAGCAACGACAGGGGTCGCGTACGGCTCGAAGCGATAAGAGCCACAGTGCTGACATTTCGCGCTGCTGCGATAAAGCTTAAGGTCCCGACGAGGAGCAACGTCGGGGTGATGATCGGCAATAGGATATCTCGAAAGCTGTTCCACCCCGAGCCGCCGGAGACTTTCACCGCCTCCTCGAGTTCGATGCCCAACTGAACCAGAGTGCTTTTGATGATTTGAACGCCTAAAGTCATGCTGGAGATGACCGTCGCGATCACCAAGAGCGACATGGAGCCGTAGAGAGGACGCAAAAATGGAGTCCCAAGAAACAGGGATACCAGCCCAACGCCCAAGATGATCCCGGGCAAGGTGGAGGGCAACCAAGAGACAAAGTCTAGAGGCGCGCGGCCGACAAAACGAGTGCGGATCACCACGTGGGCAATAAGCGTAAACAGCACGACCGAAAGGATCGCAGTCGCTCCGGCCAGGATCAGCGTATTTTTAAAGGAATCAAGAAATACAGAATCATAAATCACGCGACTCCAGTGAACTGAAGTCCATGGCTTGGCAATGTTGAAGTAACCGAACCGCGTCATCAATGTCCCAAGCATCAAGAACACAAAGGGGACAACCGTAATTAAAAGCGCAACAGCCAGCAAGACAAAGAAGACCAGGAATCTCCATTTTCCCAAGCTTTGTCTATGGCCTTGGTAGCGGCCGCCGACGGTTACGAAGCTACGCCGCGCGACCGTTCTGCGTTGCAAAACGACAAGCGGCACCATGACGAATAAGATGATGCTGCTGAGCGCCATGGCCGCGGGAAACTGAGGGGGTTGCTGGTGTAGCAGCCAGTAGATTTGCGTGCTGAAAACGTAGAAGCGAAATGGGAACCCCAAAATCAACTCCAACTCGAACGCTTGAAGCGAATGGACGATAGCGAGGAGTAAAACAGCCCCTACGACCGGGGTCATGATCGGCACCACGATTCCGTACAGTGTGCGCATGACACCTGCTCCGGACGTCAAGGAAGCTTCCTCGAGACTTGCGTCCATGTTGCGAAACGCAGGCGTAAAAAGCATGACTTCCACCGCAATGGTCGAGGTCGTGAGATGCGCCCAGACGATTCCCCAGAAGGAATAGATGTTAAACGGCGCCTTGTTCACAAACGCCAAACCGGTAAGCCACTGATTGATCAGACCGTATTCTGGATCCAAAAGCAGAATCCACCCCAAGGTGACCGGCAGAGGCGGCAAAAAATAACCCAGCCAAAACAAAAACTCGAGCGCGTTGGCGCCGGGAATATCGGTTCGCGCTAGGATCCAAGCGAGCAGAATCGCAATCGGCAACGCTATGGCTTGACGTGCCAACGTGACTGCAACGGTGTTCCATATGGCTGAATGCATCCCCGGGTCGGAAAAGGCGATTTTCCACGCGGACAGGCCGAATCCTGACTGATGATCGACGCCCTGACTTTCAAAACTGGTCAGAACGATCACTGCCGCCGGATAAAGGACCATCAACATGACAATTCCCAACAACGACCAATGTAGGAGGCTTTGAAAGTTGAACCGACGTTCGTGAGCAACTGCTGCCACTGACCGATACATTAGGCGCTACAGCCCAGGCCTAAGCCATAAATCGCGGTACGAGGAATGGGGAACAGCGTGGTCCTGGAGATTTCTTTCACCCCGTTTGAAATCTCAAACTGTATGGCAAACGACGCGTACTTTGTAACGACACTACTGTAAGACTGCCTTGGCTATTTCCTTGGCTTTGTCTCGAAGTTGCAAGCGCTCCTCGCGATCTATATCGAAGTAATCCACTCCAGGCTCAGGAGACAAGCCGGTGATACGAGGAACATCCATCCGGCGACTGGGTCTTCCACCGATGGTCGCCCACCCCGTCTGTCCTTCTTTGGAGAGGAGCCAGTTTATAAAAACCGCGGCCGCGTTAGGATGGGGCGCTTTGTTAACCAACCGGACCGCTCCCCAGCCCGTACCCATGCGCCATGCCTCGGCCAATTTGCCGGCCAGGGGCTCAATCTTTGAACCGATGCCGAGCTTCTGCAATTCACCAATTTCGGTATCATTGGCGCCGATGGCGATCGGATACTTTCCCCGTGCGAGCCAATCGGCAAGCTGACGGCCATCACGCGTCACGGCCAAGTCTTGTTTGAGCAGCGCGCGCACAAACTCTTCGCCGAGTTGACCCGACCATAAAGCGATTCGCCCGCTTCCCGGGCCATCCACTCGCGGATCATCGATGACGATCTTGCCCTTCCATTTGGCGTTCAATAATCCCTTGACGCTGTTCAGTTCGCTCTCGGGAATGAATTCCCGGTTGACCTGGACTTGGGGCGTGATCTCCGCTTGAAATGCGAAAACGTACTGTTTTTCGGAGTCCAAAAAAGCCTTTGCAAAGCCGCCCAGCCAGGCACTTTCATCGCGGACCTCGGGAAGGATCAAGACCGCTCTAAGCGGATCCAATTCTCCCGCCTTCTTCGCCGTGACGTCAAAACTGGTTGGTCCGGTAATATATATATCCCAAAGGTACTGCCCGGCTTGTCGTTCTTTTGAAAAGCGCGCCGTAAAGTTTGCAGGGGTGAATCCTTGGAATTCGAGACTGATTTCCGGATACTTTTTCTCGAATGCTCTCATGACGTCGCGGTAGGCTGTCCCTGGAGGTCCTGCCACAGCAACCTTTCCCTCTTTCTTGGCATCCGGCAGGCAAGAAAACGGCAAAATCTTATCCCACTTTGTCTTCCACTCCTGGCTTTCCGCTCGTAGGGCGAATCCGAGCACCATCACAAGGATCGCCGTCAGATGCAAGCCATGTTGTCGTCTCATGGAAACCTCCTCCCGCGTCAGTTTTTGATCCGTCTCAGAACTTTACTTTTTGCCGCTTCTCTCCTCCAGGGCCCCCCGATGAAAGCGAAGACCCGCCTCGTACACATAGACCGGCAACGGCTGTCGAACCTGCTGGGCCGGGCGATCTTGCTTGTCGACTTTTGCCACGATCAACCACGGTCCGGGTTCTCTGAAGGCTTTCTGAAGGGCATCCTTTGCGGCATCCAGCTTGTCCACCGTTCGCGTCTTGGTCATTCCTGCCGCTCTCCCCATTTGTTCGATATCGGTCCCAAAAGCGGTTGCCGTCGGGGCTTTGCCGGAGCCAGTCGTTAGATAGGCACCGTTATCAAAAGCTATCACGATCAGATTTTTAGGTTGATAGCGGGCGATCGTGGTGAGAACACCCGGACCCGCCAGCAGCGATCCGTCCCCCTCGATGGAGATTGTTTTTTTGTCCGGCCAGCCCAGCGCGACTCCCAGGGCCATAGGAGTCGCATAAGGCATATCCATATTATAGAGGGTCAACGGCTCGTCACATTGGGCTGCGAGGGTATAATTTGCCAGTCCGGGGCTGACGATCATGGCCGCTCCCGCCCTGAGAGCCGCGACGTATTCGAGGACATCGATGCGGTTCATCACGCCCGTCCGAACTCCCGGATCACATGACTCGGGACCAAGATGCCAACCGGAATCCTTTGGCCCTCGATCGTCTGCTGCGCTTCAATGATCACGGTTCGAATCTGGTCAGGATCAAAAAGAACATGATAGGGGATTCCCAAAGCCCGGAGCACCGGC
>VBLN01000446.1:0-2378 GCA_005878685.1 Deltaproteobacteria bacterium
GATATTCGAGTGGGTTCTTATCCCATTCTCGATGCTGTGAAGTTCGAGTTTGACGCGGACGGTGATGGTAAGCCTGAGTTGGTTCAAGAGGTTGCCAAGACAGGGAATTCGTTTTCGTACACTTATAAGCAAGAAGGCAATTATGAATATGTGGTCAGGATTCACGACCGTTCTGGCAAAATCCATACATATAAGACTCGCTTGCACATTCTGTCCCAGGCCCGTTCGATGGCCAACTTCAAACGGTCTGGGGTGAATTCAGGGAAGCGCTGCGCCGCGGCGACACGACTGCAGCTCTGGACTGCATCCACACGCGGTCCCGGAATCGCTACAGCGAGGCCTTGGCAGCTATCCCTGATTTAGCGAAAAAAGTCGACGAAATCCTTTCTGCAATTCGTTTTGTCGAGCGTCGTGGAGGGGAGGCCATTTATGAAATGCTGCGCACGAAAGGAAGGGATACTTTTTCCTACGAGATCCGCTTTGCCGCGGATTTCGACGCCGTGTGGCGCATCAGGTCCTTCTGATCCAGCGTGTAACACGCTAGAGTGAAGAGAAAAGGATCCGCTGACATATTCTTCTCGCCGATTCGATTGCATTTGCAACCACGGTCCGCTGGGAAGGCGTTAGGCGAGAGGCGATAGGCGTGAGGGAAGGGGCACGACGGAACCCGCTGGTCGTGTGAATCGTTCAGAACGGTTTCAATGGGGAACCACCGGCTCTTAGACCGGACTTGGAACCGGAATGTCGTAAAGTCGCGCGACGTTTTCTCGCACAAGTTTGGCGCGCGATGCGGCGGGGAGATCGCCTAAGTCCCGGGCTACGATCTGGCGGGAATGCGGCCAGGTCGAGTTGCCGTGCGGGAAGTCGTTGGACCACATGCAGTTGTCGGCGCCCCACCACGACAGTATGTGGCCGCCGACGGCGTCGTTGAAGAAAGTTGCGTGGACTTGGCGGTGGAAGTACTCGCTGGGAAGTTTTTTCAGCGCGAGGCCATCGCGGTTGACTCCATGGCGCTTAAAATAATAGTCCCACTGCTCCAGGATAAACGGAATCCAGCCGATCTCGTTTTCGACCAGGACCAGCTTCAGTCGCGGGAAGCGCTCCAGCGCTCCGGAGAAGATCAGCTCATACAAGCTGTTAATGGATTGAAACAGTTTCTGATTGACGCTGTTACTCTCCCGGGTGAGGCCGCCTTCCTGGGCCGGTTGAATGCCGAAGGCGCGGCTTCGGCTGTAGCCGTGGCCGCTCAAGATGTGCAGGTTGACCGGCATGTTGAGATCCTGAGCCGCTGCCCAGAACTTGTCGTAGTGCGCGGAGGCGAAGGAGAGCTCGGGGGGCGGAACTTGCCAGATCACAGAGCCGCGCAGACCGGCCTTGCGGCAGCGCTCCTGCTCTTTTACGGCGCCGTCGATATCGTACATGGAGAGCATGGCTACTCCGATGAGCCGGTCGGGCGCGGCTTGGCAGTAGTCGATCAGCCAATCATTGTAAACGCGGGCGCAGGCCGCCTCCAACTCGCGATCGTCCAGACTCAGCGACTTTAGCCCGTGGGTGGGATAGAGGACTTCCGCGCTGACGCCGTCGGCGGCCATTTCAGCGACGCGCTTTGTCTTATCCATGGCGCCGGGCTGGTCCGTGGGCCTTTGCCCGCCAAATCCCGGGGCGCGGTCCTGAAATGCTTTAGGCAGCTGTTTTTTCCAAAGACCCTCGGGCTCAATGACGTGTGAGTCCGCCGAGATCAAAACTTCATCGATAACCGCGTTGGTCTCTTTCCCATAAGTTCGTTCAATAATGCCCATCTTTTTGGCTCCTTTGTCTGGTGAAAATTGCGCGGGCTAGCTGCGTGGATTTCTGAAAAATCGCTCGAGCCATACCAGATGGAAATAACTCAACCGGGGGTCAAGGTGCAAGCGGAGGGTCGGAGGGTAGTCGTCGTTTGGGATGGGAGGCTCCGTATCACGGGATTTACAGGAAGAGCGTTTTTGAGTTATCTTCCTTTACGGAAGTGGAATGCGTCTAACGAGAGAAACATACAAGGGCTATTTGATCCAGGTAGAGATATCAATGCCTGACCCGCAACAGTGACCCACGCTAATTTTGGAGGGCGGCCCGTCGAACCTGCCCTCCGAGATTGTGTCAGGGCCTACGGGGCATAAAGATTCAGTGACTAAGATCTGATTGAAGCGTCGCATTGGTGCTGACCAGCCAGCCGAAGTAGGCCACCCCCAAGGTCATCGCGAGCAGGACGACAGCTGTCACGACTCTTGACAGTTCCGCGAGGAACTTGAGCGTGCCGCTTGACAGACCTACGAAGGCCAATCCGACGACCGGGATGACCGGAATGCCGCATCCCACCACGCTGCACGGCCCGGTAGAGA
>VBLN01000446.1:2557-4727 GCA_005878685.1 Deltaproteobacteria bacterium
CCAGAAGAGAGCAAGGTTTGGAAGGAACTCGAGCTTTCGTTGTATCGGTGCCTCTTTCGAAATCAGGTACCCAGGTAACTTCCACAGCCAAGGGTTGAACGTGAAAAAGTCCAAGGGCTTGCGAACAACCGAGAGCACGAGGGGCGGAAGCAGGACATGGAGGAAGAAGACGAGTGTTGTGAGGGAGGCGAAGATCCTCGGCCTCGCCCGGATGGCAGCGACGACTCCGCCGATGGACTTCGCGACTTCCTTGCCCGTTCTGTGAAGCATCTGATCAGCGTTTTATGTTATCGCGTGCTTCTTTTATTGGCAATCGACGAATGACGGCGTCCCTACATCTCAGCTCTCCTCAAAAGACCCTCTGCATCACTCTTACTCGGTGCTGTTCCTTCATCGTCAGGGTTATAGTTTCCGTACCCTGATATAAAGGTTGCCGTTAACCCCTGACAGAACTACGTTGCTACAATAGACGTCATTGTTCACCTTGACATCGGTGGGGCCTTTTGATAGCTGCCTTGCTTAGCAGCTAGTAATTCCAACCAGAAGCGCCCGAGGTATCGTCTCGCCAGCAAGGGAGGGAAAAAATATGACACAAGAGGTGAGTCGCCGAGAGTTTTTCAGTAAACTGGGGGTCACCGTTGGAGGCGCAGCTCTCGCTGCATCAGGCGCGGCGCTGTTAAGGCCAGAAGAGGCTCGGGCCCAGCAGCAACCGAAGGGAAGCATTCCTGACAAGCCGTACAAGGTCGGCCACATGACATTTTTCACCGGCCCGGCGGCGGTTCTTGGGGAACCCATGTACAAGGGGCATATCCTGGCTGCTGAAGAGATCAACGCCCAGGGTGGTCTGTTGGGGAAGCGGAAGATCGAGACGCTCAAGGCCGATGAGGCGGCTGGTACCGACGCCAACGTCAAAGAGATGCGCCGGCTGAAGCTCTCCGAAAATATTGACCTATTCACCGGCATCACCTCGAGTGGAAACACGCCCGCCCTGGGTCCTGTCGCCGAAGAATTAAAACTCCTAACCATCTTCGTTGACGGCTGCACAGACTTCCTCTTCGACAAGGCGGTCCCGAATCCCCACTACATCTTCCGGATCACCAACATCCAGTCGGCGGATGGCACCACCGCCGCGGTCGCCACAGCCATGACCTGGCCGAAGGTCCGGACAATCGCCAACATTCATCCAGACTATGCCTACGGGCGAAATGCCTTCGACCACTTCACAATTGCCATCGGTAAGCTGATCCCTGGCACAAAGGTCGTGTACGAAGGCTGGCCGAAGCTGGGCACCACCGACTTTACCTCCCACATCACCAACGCGATTGGAAAAAAACCGGATCTCCTCTTCTCGTCTGTATGGGGCGGCGATTACATCGCCTTCTACAAACAGGCCCTGCGTTACGACATGTTCAAGAAAATGAAGTTCTCGAGCACGCTTGCCTTCGGCGTTGCGCCCCACGCCATCGGGAAAGATCATCCCGAAGGTATCATCGGGGGATGCCACGCGAACTACTACTTCAACAACCCGCCGGCTGGCCGATGGCCGATCAATGATGCTTTTGTCAAGAAGTACTACGAGCGGTGGAAGGAGTACCCAAACTTCCAGTCGGAGGGAGCGTATGTGGCCATGCATATGGTGAAGACCGCCATCGAGCGGGCGAACAAGCTGACCGGTGGCTGGCCTGACGATGACGCGATTATCAGCCAACTCGAAAATCTCGGGATGGCCGGCCCCGCTGGATACGTCTACTTCCGCCCTGACAACCACCAGGGTTACAAAGACGCCGTGATTGGATTCAGTGTTAATTCAAAGCAGTACGATTTTCAGATTCTCGACCCCAACCGGATAATTACGATCCCCATCCGAAATATCACGGCGCCTCCGGGATGGCCGAAGGGAGAGCCGACATCGACGTACACGTGGATCGACAAGACCTGGCCAAAGGTCGCGTAAAGACTGCGCCTCTCTTTATTTGAACCTGGAAAAAATCTGCGCCTCGGGCAGCGGGGACAGGGACTCCGGGCCACAGTGGTTTCCAGAGCATAATCTCGTCGAGCATGAGGCTCCCGCCTTCTTTTCTCGCGCTCCTCTTGCTTATTTTTCTAGCGCTCGCCCCAGCCCGAGCGGACCATGTAGTTGAGTTTCTTCCCTCCTATTATCCTCACCAGA